>JAGRHX010000028.1 GCA_020444775.1 Gammaproteobacteria bacterium | reverse complement strand
ATCTCCTCGATAGCCGGCGTGACCGGCAACGGCAGCTCGATTGCCTACGCGGCCTCCAAGGGCGCGGTCAACACCATGACAAAATCACTGGCACGGGTGCTGGGTCCGGAGATCCGGATCAACGCGATCTGCCCGGGCTTCGTCGGCACCCGTTGGCAGCGTGACGGGCAGGGCGACAAGTACGATGCCGTGGTCGAGCAGGTCGAGAAGAGCACACCGCTCAGACACGCCTGCACGGCCGAGGACATCGCCGAGAGCGTGGTGATGCTGGTCGACGGCGGACGCTTCATCACCGGCGAGACGCTGCTGGTGGACGCCGGCTCGCATCTGTAGCGGGTCTCCCGCTCACCACGGCGCGCCGCCGGCCTCTGGCGCCGGCGGCGACTGCACCGCTACTTGCGTCGGACGCGGCGCACGAGCAGACCGACCGCGCCTGTCAGGATCAGGGCAAGCGGCGCCGGTGCCGGCACGCTGGTCGAGCAACCGTCGAAGCCGATGATGTCCTCGGCCACGCAGGTGCCGCTGAACGGCAGATCGGCGACCGAGGAGCGGAAGAACGAGGTGCCGCTGGGATTGCCGAAGCCGGCCAGGGTGGTGGTGACGATCGTATGGCTGGCCATCCAGTCGGTCAGGTTGGCATCGGTGCCGCTGAGGACCAGCTCGGTCTGTGGCGCGCCGAGGTTGTAGTCGTTGAAGGTGTCCTGGAAGAACTCGTCCAGGCTCACGTTCCAGATGTTCAGATTGATCCGGAAGGCACCGACGAAGGGCGCCGCCGCGGCTGCCCGGATGGTGGCCTCATAGGCCCCGGTGGTCTCGTTGATGTCGAGATCCATGCCGATGACATCCACGGCCCCGGTGCTGTCGCCGGTCGGATCGGAGAACGACAGCACCACCGCGAAAGCGGCGCCGGGGGCGAGCAGCGCGAGCGCGCTGAAGATTGTTATCAGTTTTCTCATGACGGGGTCCGAACGTTGCTGATTGACGGGCCGACACAAGCAAAGGCCTTGCCAGCCAGGCAAGGCCTCGGCCAATCAAGCAGTTGCGATTCGAGACCAGGCCGATTGTAAGAATCTTCGACGCCGCTCGGACGCTGCTTGCGTACATCCACCGATTCGCGGGCGAGCCCTGTAGTGGCGAGCATGCGATTCGGCCCGCAACGGGGGCGGAAGCCGATGCGGTCAGGGCTCACGCGCGCCGGGTGTGTAAGGAAATCCGACGTTCCGGCGCGGCGGCAGGGTACTTGTACGCATCCGCCGGCAGGGGTGGTATCGAGTCAAATCCTTGCGCCCGCCGCTGGAGTCGCGGCGGGCGCCGTTCGTGGTCGTACGGCGGGTTCCGCTCAGCGAGCGGCCTGGGCGCGTTTGATATACATCGAGATAAGGCTCACCACGTCATCGGCGAGCATCCGCGCCAGCGGGCCGTCGGAATAGCTGGAGGCCATGACCTTGTCGTCCGGACCGAGGATGAACTCCGATGGCTGGATGATCTGTCGGCGCTCCTCCCACCAGGAACCCAGGGTATCGGCAATGTCGCGGCTGACGCCGTGGCCGACCGGGAAGGACACCTCGTTGGCGACCTCCAGGGCCTTGTCCAGCGGATCGACGCTGGCGCAGACCACCGACACCTTCATGTCGTTCAGTGTCTGTTTGTGCTGCTCGAAGCCGACCAACTGTCGGCGGCAGTAAGGTCACCAGTGTCCGCGATAGAACAGGACCACCTTGTAGTCGCCCTGCAGATCCTCGGGGACCTTCAAGGTGCGTCCGTCGGTCAGGGGCAGGGCGATCGACGGAAAGCGGTCACCGATTGCGAGTTTCTCGGCCATGCGCCACTCCTGGTTGGAGGATTGGGATGGGGGGCGGGGCCCCGGTGGGAAGCGGTTGGGCGTCCGAAGGCCGGTATCAACGCCACCGGCCTTCGGTCGGCTCCGCGCGAACTCTACTTGCGCGCCTCGCGGTGCGCGACGAGCTCCACGGTGGTGTCGGCAGTCGCCACGGCGACTGAGCCATAGATGGGTCAGCGCGACTTCCAGGCCTTGACCAGGTACTCGGCGTCGTCGTCGCTCACACCCCACATCTCTATACGCACCCGCATCGCGTCGTACAGGGTCAGGTCCGCCTGCGGCTTGTCCATGTCGCGCCAGGCGCTGCTCGACACGTCCATGCTCTGCACGACCCGTCCCTCGTTGCGCGCGATGCGCTCGATGAGATTCACCGCGCACGCCGACAGGCCGGCGCAGAACAGCTCGCCGGCACCGACCGCGTCACCACCGGAATCATCGCTCACCCAGTGGTGGTGTCGCGCGTTGCAGATGGAACGGCCACTGATGCCGCTGCTGTAGCAGCGGCCGCTGTAGGCCATCGATAACTCGCCCATCGTTCGGTTCCCCCTTGGCTGGGTCCCGCGGTCTCGCGGGACCGGTCTG
>JAGRHX010000315.1 GCA_020444775.1 Gammaproteobacteria bacterium | reverse complement strand
TTCTCGCCGACGCGCCAGCGCGCGGGCCGCAACAATCGGACCCATGACCAACCGACATCGGTCAATCCCCCGCCAGCCACGTATCGAGTCGAGCCCGACTCCGCGAGGTGGTCGCGACCACGGTCGGTTCGCATGGCTGGCGCGTCGGGTCGCGCTGCTTGCGCTGCTCTGGGGACCGGACTGCCTGGCGCTCGGCCTGGGACCGATCCGGGTCCACAGTCGACTGGGCGAGGCGCTACGTGCCGAGGTACCACTGACCGGTGTCACCGCGAGCGACGGCGAGGTCGAGATCGGGTTGCAATTCCCGAGCGAGCTGCAGCCCAGCGGGCTGTCCTCACAGGCCATTCGCGCCCGGGTCAGCGAGACCCGTGACAGCATCCAGCTGAACAGCACCGAGCTCGTCACCGAGCCGCTGCTGGTGCTGATCCTGAACGCGAGCACGCGCAGCTCGGCGAGCGTGCAGCGCGAGTACACCCTGATCCTCGATCCACCGAACTACGGCCGCTTCCAGGCCCCGAGCGCCGCCAGCGGACCTGCCCGCGCTTTTGTACCAGCATCGAAATCGTCCCAGGCATCATTCCACAGACCACCTGTCCGCAAAGCCCCGATTCGCGACAGCCTGTCACCGCTTTCCAGCACGGCCGACGGCAGCTACGTGGTGCGTCCCGGCGACACCTTGTGGGGACTGGGCACCGCGCTGGCCCGCGATCTGCCGGTGGCCGGCTCGCAGATGGCGGTCGCGTTGTTCCAGCACAATCCAGGCGCGTTCGGCAGGGGTGACCCGGACCAGCTGCTGGTTGGTAGCCGGCTGTCTGTTCCGAGCGTTGACGAGGCCCGCCGCCAAAGCCCGCGCGAGGCACGCGCGATGCTGCGCGGACATACGCCACTGCGCCCACTGCAATCCGCTGACGGCGTGTCACTGGCCGCCGAGACAACGGGTCCGCAAAGCCGTCCGCAGCGGCATCCGGACAACACGCCGCCAAGCGCCGACCCGGCCCGGCTCGGTGTGGTCCTGGCCACGCCACCCGAGGCGCCCGCGGCAGCGGAGCAGGGCTATAGACTGAAGCTGAGCGACGCGTCGGTGGTGGATGACGCCACGCCCGCACGCATGACAGACAACCCGCGCGGCGCGGTCATGCTCGACGAGCTCGCACGTATCGAGACGATGATTCGCGACCGTGAAGAGCAGACCCAGCGACTGCGTGAACGACTGAGCCGTCTGGACGAGCAGATCATGGCATTGCTGGATCTCGCCAGAAAGCAGGCGGCCCTGGCCCTGCGGCTCGATCACGAGCTGCGAGCTCTCACGGCACGCAATCAGGGCGCCCCGAGCAGGTCTTCCGCGCCTCATACCCCGCCCGATGAGGCATCATCGGTCGATGATTCAGGCGCGAGCAGCGACCGTCCGTCCGCCCCACCCGGGTCCGGCTGATTCCCCGACCTCGTCGCGCCGGTCGGGCCTGACAGGGCCAGGTGCCGGCCGCCGTATAGAGAACCTTGCCCGCGCAGCCGTGGGCCGCAATCCATAGCGACAGGAGCAACCGATGAGTGACGATGCTTTCGAGCACAACGAGCGTTTCGAGCGTGGCTTGGCCCTGCGCCGGGCGGTGCTCGGCGATGCCCACGTGCAGCGATCGCTGGACAAGGCCGCCGAGGATCCCTTCATGGTGGCGATTCAACAGCTCACCACCGAGTTCGGCTGGGGCGAGGTCTGGGCTCGGCCGGGACTGGAACGCAAGACCCGTAGCTTCCTTTCCATGGCATTCCTTGCCGCGCGTGGCAAGACCGACGAGTTCAAGACCCATGTGCGTGGCGCGGTCAACAATGGCGCCAGCCGCGAGGAAATCAGCGAGGTGTTGATCCAGGCCGCGGTCTACTGCGGATTCCCGGTCGCTTTGGAGTGCTTCAGGCTGGCCAAGGAGGTCCTCGACGAAATGGAGAAGCACTGAGCAGGCTGGCGCCGCAGCGCGGGTCGAGCCTGCTTCTGCGCGCCGTCCACGCCGGCGGCGCCAAGGATGCGATGGCGTCGACTCAGCACGGGTCGGCGACGACACCCTCTACCGCGTGCGTCCCATCGCGGCTCGTCTCGGCCTCGACAAGCCGGGCCTTGAGGGCCTGGGCCGCGCGCCACAGGCCACCGTCGCTACCATCGATATAGTGGACGTGGTCGTTGTCCGCGGGCCCCGGCGCGATGCAGGTCATGACCGCGCGTGGCGCGCGGAATGCGCCGAACACGAGCTCACCGGCCGCGTAGCGCTGCTCCAGATATGCATCCACCGCGTCCGCCTGCTCGCTGCTCAGGTCCAGCACCAGCTTGAGCTCACCACAGATCTTCTTGAAGTCGGTGTTGATCACCGTCTCGCGCTTGTATTGCTCGGGCCGCAGACCAGCAAGGCGCAGGCCGGTGCGGAACATGATCCAACCGAGCAGGTTGATTCCAAGCGCCCGAAGCCAGGCCCACCAACGATTGCCGGACGCGGACTTCACCTCGCGGCCGAGCTTGGCCAGGTCCGGCGAGAACGAGAGCGCCTGTACCCGAACCGGATTCAGCTCGTTCTCCGAGACGACCTGCGCGATCCGAACGATTCGAGCCAACACGGCTGCAAGAACGGCTTGATCCCGTTCGGCACCGCCCCCCTGTACATCAGCCGTCGTATCAGCCGTCATGTCAGCCTGTTCCGGGCAACCGACGA
This sequence comes from Gammaproteobacteria bacterium, assembly GCA_020444775.1. The sequence goes on along the minus strand of JAGRHX010000315.1, from coordinate 4,084 downwards.
TCAAACAGTAGACGATGCCACGTGCGGGCCGTAGCGGCGCCCAACGGCAGGACAGGCTGCTCAGGTCCGGGGTGCCGATGCCATCTTCGTCCGGCTCGTGCCGGTAGGGGCTGCCGGGCATCTTGATCAGTGCCTCGGCAAGCTTCAAGCCATCACCACGAAACATCGCCATGCTGTTGCCCGGGCTGAGCTCGAGTCTGGCCAGTGCGAGCCCCACCCCACGAGCCGTCAGCTGGGACACCGGCACGGCGCCAACCCTCAGCCGCAATCCGAACGCGGCCCAGGCCCAATGCGCGGTCGCCAGCAGCGCATCCAACACCGACCTACGCAACGCATCCGGCACCGCGAAACATGCACCGTCACCGCCAAACGAGCTCGCTACCTCGACCGGGTGGATCTGGTTTCGGACCGCTGCGATACAGGCCGCCCCCACGTAGTTGACCTCGGCATACCGACCGTCCAGCACGACCCGCGTGCTCGATTCGATATCCGCGATCACCAGCCACCAATCAGTGGGCAGCATCTGGTAGCACCGCCCCAGGAACGCCTGGTTCGCGAAGTCGCGCAGCGCCGGGAGCCGTCCATAGAAGCCGGCAGGATCGGCATCGCCGTCCACGCTATCGGCCCTGTCCGATTACGTGTGGATACTTACCTGCGAGCCTTGGCGTGTCCATGGATGCGTTCGCTTACCGAGGATTTCCGCGCTGAAACAATGCAGAAACAGACCTGGTCTCCAATGAGATTGGACCATGACTGAGATTGACGATGACGCCGGCACCCGCCCTCGATGAGCGGCTTTTTCGAGGGCTATCGATGTGCGCAGTATAGAGCCTGGCACGGAGCACGACATTCGTCCCGAGCGCATGCCGTGGTCGGCGTGGACGCGGCCCAACGGCCGGATCGAGACCTGCCGCGCAATGCGCACGTGGACTGGTTCTCAAGTTCGTTCCGGGCAGTGTGAACCATCCCCCAATTCGCCACCCGCCCCCGAATCACGGCAACACGCGGACCGATACAGGCTCGTAGCGCAGACTACGACGCCAAGGGGGACGCCAAGGGGGACGCCAAGGGGGACGCCAGAGGGGACGCCAGAGGGTCTCAGCGGCACCGGGTGCCGGCAGCGTCACGCACGCGTGACGCAGTTAACGGATTCCACGGAACTCGGCGTTCGATATTTGTCACTGAGTAGCAGACGACCGTTCAGACTGTCGACAAGAAGAATTCCACGACCTGATTCGCCGGGAGCGACTGGCTGCCTGGCCGGGTCTGAATAGAGGCGCAGTTTTGAGACTACTGCTGATTGACAGGCATGCGCAGGCCGCGCTGGATCTACGCGACCGCATGCAACAGGCGCTGGGAAGTGCCGTTCAGATCGAGCACGTCAGCGCTATTGGTGACGGCGTGCAGCGACTCAGCACGAACCAGTTCGATGCCGTGCTGCTCGACATCGACTCTTTCGACCTCATCCACGAGGCCGGTCTGCATCGGGTCATCGAAGCCGATCCGCGTGTGCCGGTGCTGACCCTGGGCCAGGTCGAGGACAGCGAGCTCGCGCTCAAGCTGGTCAAGCGTGGCGCGCAGGACTACGTGGTCAAGGGTCAGGCCGATGGCATGCCGCTGCTACGCGCCATACGCTATGCGATAGAACGTAAACGTATCGAACGACATCTGCAGTTTCTTGCCGACTATGATCCATTGACCGGTCTGGCCAACCGCAAGCATTTCTCCGAGGAGCTGCGCAAGGCCTGCGCACGCGCCGATCGCTCAGGCTTGGGCGCGGCCCTGCTGCTGATCGACCTGGATGGCTTCAAGGCGGTCAACGACAACTTCGGCCACGAGGCCGGAGACGCCGTGCTACGCCGCATTGCCGGTCGGCTCAAGGCCAGCGTGCGTCAAGGCGACCTGGTCGCGCGTCTGGGTGGCGACGAGTTCGTGGTTCTGCTGAATGAGGTCGCACACGCACCACGTGCCGAGCGTGTCGCCTGGAAGCTGCTGAAGAAGCTCGACGAGCCGGTCCGCGTCGGCGATCGTCTGCACGACATCGGCGGATCCATCGGCATCGCCCTGTATCCCGATGACGGCAACGTCGGCACCCTGCTCAAGAACGCGGACCTCGCCATGTACCAGGCCAAGCAGTCCGGTGGCAACGATCTGCGCTTCTACAGCGAGCTGTCACCGGCCACCAGCAGCCCGGTGGTCGGCAACACCCTGTCCATGGCGCTCGAGACCGGCGCTCTGAAGCTGTCATTGCGACCCAGGCTGGAGCTGCACAGCGGTCGTGTGGTCGGCTACGAAGGCGAGGCGGCGTGTCCATCGATCGGCATTGATGCCGAGCAGGGGCACCGCCTGCGAACCCTGGCCCAGGCCAGCGGCCTGGACGTACGCTTCGGGCAGGCCTTGTTCGCACAGAGCCTGGAACTGTTGAAATCCTTGAGTCGCCAGGATGACCCGGGCGGCGGCCAACGAACCCTCGCGGTCACCCTCCCCGGGCGCTACGTGTTCTCCGACAGCTTTGCCCGCGAGCTGGAGACCAGTCTGGCCGATCAACAGTACCCCGCGAGCCGGCTATGCATCCAGATCCCAGCGGAGTGGGCGTTCGATGATCTGGAAAGACGCACACCCCGTCTGAACAGCATCGCTGCCAGTGGCGTGAATCTATGGCTGGACGGCTTTGGTGAGGCACCGTGTCCGCTGGCCACTCTGGAGAGCCTGCCGGTACATGGCGTGAAGCTCGCACCACGGCTGCTACAGCGCGCCGAGCAGGATCACGGCGGTCGTCACCGACGCACGCTCGAGGCGGTGATCGCCTTTGCCCGGGCGCTCGGGATCAGCGTGCTGGCCAGCGGCATCGACGATGGCCGGCAGCTCGATGCGATGCGGCGCGCCGGCTGTGATTACGTGCAGGGGCGTCGGGTCGGTGCGCTCGCCACCATCGAGGGCCTCACACCGGACGGCACCGAAGCGGCCGCGGCGGACGGCACGGCCAACCAGCCCGGCGACACCCCAACGTGTCGGGCCCTGGATCCACAGCGCGGTTGAGCACCTCGAGCGCGAATCGCTTCGTTCAGACCACCTGGGTCAGGCCGACCGGCGGCTGCAAGGTCTGCCGCCAGAACGCCTGGGCGCGCTGCCGCGCCATCCACAGCAGTGACCCTGCCTGATAATCCTGACCTTCCCAGCGACCCGCGGGGATATCCGGCGCGAACACCTCGAGCGCCTGCTCGATCCGATCGACGGCATGAATGTGAAACCGGCCGAGCTCACAGGCCTGCACCACATCCTCACGCAGCATCAGATCCCCCGCGTTGGCCCATGGGATGATCACCCCTTGATCGCCGCTGAGCCCCTGGAATACACAGGTATCGAAGAAGCCCTCGATCTTCTCGTTCACACCACCGATGGCCTGCACGTTGCCATGCTGGTCGATGGCGCCGGTCATGGCCATGCCCTGACGTAGCGCGACACCGGTCAGCGCGCTGAGCAGGCAGCAGGTCTCGGCGCCCGAGGCGGAGTCACCGTCGATACCACCATAGCTCTGCTCGAAGGCCAGCGATGCGCTGAAGGCCAGCGGATGATCGGTACGCAGCAGATGACGCAGCAAGCCACCGAGGATATGAAAACCCTTGGTGTGGATGGAACCGGACATGCGCGCCTGGCCTTCGATGTTGATGAGACCGGCGCGGCCCGGACCAATGGTCGCGGTGATCCGGGCCGGAAAGCCATAGGTCAACGGCCCCGCCTGCATCACCGCCAGACCGTTGACCTGTCCGACCTCCACGCCGCGTGTCCTCAACACGATCGTGCCGCGGTCGACCTGCTCCTGGAAGCGCCGCGACGGCAACGAGGCACGACGCTTGGTGCGCGCGATCGCATCACGCACATGCTCGCCCTCGACCCTGGTCGCGCCGGCAACACAGGCCAGCCAGGCCGCCTCCCGGGCCAGATCGGCGATACGTCCGAATCGCGCGCTGAGCTTGTCGGCCCGGGCGGCTACACGAGCACCGTGCTCAATCAAGGCGACGATGGCGTCGCGTCCGAATGCTGGCAGCTGCTCGTCGTTGGCGATCCGGGCGATGACGCTCGC
>JAGRHX010000314.1 GCA_020444775.1 Gammaproteobacteria bacterium | reverse complement strand
GATCGGAAACATGCACAGACCGTACAGCTGATTGAAGCCTACGTCACGCTCGACTCGAGAGGCCTGCGCGCGTCTCGTTCGCGGCGCGTCTCGGCGCCGCCGGTCGGCCTGACCACAAATATCCAGATCGCGATTGCATGGGCCCTCGCGCACCAGCGCGAGCCGGCCACGATACCGGATCTGTCCCTCAGGTTGGGGCAGATTCGCGCGATTCCGTGAACCGGCGCCGGTTGTGCGATTACGGCTTGCTCATGCCTGGTGTCCCGGCAAGGCTCGGTCGCCGCGGCACGCTCAGCTTTGTCACCACCTGTGTGACGATGCTGCAAGGGTCACGGCATGCCGGTCGAGCAGCGATTACACTGGCGCGCGCCTGTACGCGGCGGTCCAGAACACAACGCTCCAGCATGAGAACCGGCCATTATCAGCTCCAGTCTCCAGCCTGCGTGCACCACGTGCTCGAGCAGTGCTTGCGCCGGGCCTGCGCGCGGCGAGTGATTGCGTTGTTGCTGGCGCTGTGGTCTTTTGCCGTGGTCGCGCAGAACGCCCCCACCGCCGCTGCGTCGAGGCCGGTGGTTGCCGAGCCGGTCGCCGGCGAAGGCCGGTCGGGCGGCGCCGCGACGCCCGTGCTGGCGCCCGAACGCGCCTTCGTTCTGGACCACGAGCAGACTGCGCAGCGACTGCTGCTACGCTGGCACATCGCGCCGGGTCATTATCTGGTGAAGCGCAATCTGCGCTTCCGCTCCGAATCGGGGGTGGAGCTCGAGCCGCTGAGCTGGCCGACGGCGCTACAGCAAGCGGATCCGACCTTCGGCCGGGTCAGCGTATACCGGGACGAACTGTCCCTGATCGTCGATCTGGCCACGCTGTCGGGCGCGCGGGAACCGCTGGAGATCATCAGTCAAGGTTGCGCGGATTCAGGCATCTGCTATCCGCCGCTGACCACTCGGCTCAGGCCCGACTCGACGCTTGCGGCCGAAGCCATGCCGTTTGCCGGCACGGCCGATTCGCCGCCGGCTGCGTTCGACAGCGCGCCGTCGGCCGGCGCGAATGCGGCCTTGCAGGCCTTCATGCAGGGGCCAGGGCAGGTTTCAGGTGGTCCGGATTCGGAACGACCAGACCCCGGACAATCCACGTCGGCCCCCTGGGTGCGGGAAGACGCCTCCAGCGCGCCGCTCCTGCCGCCCATTCCGGAGGCCGGCTCGGCCGCCGGGATCTCTGCGCCGGCCACCGACAGCGGGCAGTTCCTGCCCGTGGAGCAGGCATTCCAGGTCTCGGCGGTGGCCTTGGACGACAGTGTGCTGGTGCGCTTCGAGGCACGCCCCGGGTACTACCTGTACCGGGACCGTTTCGAGATCCGGCCTCAGCCGGCGGCACAGGTGCGCTACGGAGAAGCCGAGATACCGCCAGGGGAAGAGAAGCTCGATCCCTACTATGGCACGGTGCAGGTGCACTACGGGCAAACGGACGTGGTGCTACCGATCGTGCGCGGTGAGCAGGCCCCGGACCGCATCGAGCTGCAGTACGCCTACCAGGGCTGTGCCGATGCCGGACTGTGCTATCCGCCGATGCAAAGCGCTCTGGTCGTGGACATCGACGCAGTACCGCCCACGCGCGGCCTGAGTCTGGACGACGGTGCGCCGCTGAGTCCGGGTATCCGCGAGGTCGCCGAGCCGCCGGTCGAGCCGGGGGCGAACGGCCGTGATGACGTCCGAGCCGTCGAATTCATGGTCGGCGAGTTGTCCGATACCGACAAACTGGCGCGAACCGTCGCCAGGGGCTCGGCGTTGGCCGTGGCCGCGACCTTCTTCGGCTTCGGGCTGCTGCTCGCATTCACGCCCTGCGTGTTGCCTATGGTGCCGATCCTGTCCTCACTGATCGTCGGCCAGCATGACGCGCAGGGTCGGCAGCGACCGTCCAGCGCGCGTGGCTTCGCGCTGACCGCGACCTTCGTGCTGGGCATGTCCGCGGCCTACACGGTGGCGGGTGTGATCGCCGGGTTGTCGGGTCGGAATCTGCAGGCCTTTCTGCAGCAGCCGCTGGTGCTGGTGGCCTTCGCGCTTCTGTTCGTGGCGCTGGCCCTGTCCATGTTTGGATTGTTCGAGCTGCAGGTGCCGGGCTTCGTGCAAAGCCGCCTGAGCCGTGTCGCCAATCGTCAAAGAGCAGGCACCTGGATAGGCGCGGCCATGATGGGTGTGCTGTCAGCATTGATCGTCGGGCCGTGCGTGGCACCGCCGCTGGCGGCCGCGCTGCTCGTTATCGGAGGTGAGGGTGACCCGCTACAAGGTGCGCTGGCCCTGTTCGCGCTCAGCATGGGCATGGGTACCCCGCTGTTGTTGCTCGGTGCCCTGGGCAGCCGCGCATTGCCACGTGCCGGCGTCTGGATGCAGCAGGTCAAGTGCTTGTTCGGCTTCGTCCTGCTCGGTGCCGCTGTATACGTGCTGGAACGTATCATTTCGGCGCGCGTCAGCCTGCTGTTGTGGGCCATGCTGAGCGCCGCGGTGGCGGTCTGGCTGTTGCGATACTGGCCGGTCGCCGCGTCCCGCTGGCCCGCCAGTCGGTTTCTGCGACGCACCGCGGGGGGCTGCGCGCTGGCCTATGCCGGCGTCCTCGTCGCCGGTGCCTTCGCAGGTTCCGAGAGCCCGTTGGAACCGCTGGATGGCTGGCGCCGGGCCGACGCGGTGATGCAGTTCAAGCGGGTCAAGGGACTTGCCGAGGTGGAGCGTGAGCTGCGCGCGGCGAGCAGCGCCGGGCGTATCGTGATGCTCGATTACTATGCGGATTGGTGCGTGTCGTGCAAGGAGATGG
>JAGRHX010000313.1 GCA_020444775.1 Gammaproteobacteria bacterium | reverse complement strand
GCCGCCGCGTTGTCGCCGTCCACCGAGCCGAAGTTGCCCTGACCGTCGATCAGCGGATAGCGCATCGAGAAGGGTTGCGCCATGCGCACCAGCGCATCGTAAATCGCGCTGTCTCCGTGCGGATGGTATTTACCCATGGTCTCACCGACCACGCCGGCGGACTTCTTGTACGGCCGGTTCCAGTCGTTGCCGAGCTCGGACATCGCGAACAGGATGCGCCGATGCACTGGCTTGAGACCGTCACGCACGTCGGGCAGGGCTCGTCCCACGATCACGCTCATCGCGTAATCGAGGTACGACTGCTTCATCTCCTCCTCGATGTTGACCGGGAGGACCTCTTTGGCGAAATCGGGCATTCGGCTGTTAAGACTCGGCTCGGCGACCGGGCGAACGCGGATTCCAATCCACGGCCGTCGGGTCTGGACTATCGGGTCGGGCTGCCGGCTCTGCTAATAATCTCCCAATCCGGGACGAACCCGGTCTGGAAGCTCCAGGTCTGGAGACTCTGGAGCTTCCAGACCGGACATCCCAAACTCGGGCGCAGCGTGGCGGCCAATCGCGAGGGCTTGTCGCATTCGTCATCGCACGGGCTGGCATGCAGGCGCGCGTGCCCTTGTCGTGAGACGCTCGGGCGTGGGGCCGTCGGGCCGGGCCACTGTGGTCCCTTGCGCGAACCACGTACAAGCCTGTCCAAAGCCGGGAATTGTATCAGGTTTCAAGGATCGATAGAGATCTGACCGGGTCGGTGCAAGTGCGTCCGCCGGCATGCCGAGCGTTCATCTCAGGACCTGGCGGCGGCCTGCATGTGCGCCCGGATGCTGGCCTGGTCAGGCGCGCGGATGACACCGTGCTCGGTGACCAGGGCGTCGACCAACGCCGCGGGCGTGACGTCGAACACCGGATTCCAGGCCTGCGCCCCGACCGCCGCTACCCGCTGGCCGTGGAGACTGAGCAACTCGTCGGCGGCACGCTGCTCGATGGGTATATCGGCACCGCTCGCGCAATCCATATCAATGGTCGAGGTCGGCGCCACGACCATGAAGCCGACCCCATGGTGACGAGCGCTCACGGCCAGCGCGTAGGTGCCGATCTTGTTGGCCACGTCACCGTTGGCGGCGACCCGATCGGCGCCGACGATGACCCAGCCGATCTGGCCCTGACGCATCGCCCAGCAGGCGGCGCCATCGGCGATCAGGCTCACCGGAATGCCCTCCTGGACCATCTCCCAGGCGGTCAGACGCGCACCCTGCAGCCAGGGTCGGGTCTCGTCCGCGAACACCTGTTCGACCTTGCCCTGCGCATGGGCGGCCCGAATCACACCGAGCGCGGTGCCATAACCAGCCGTCGCCAGGGCACCGGCGTTGCAGTGGGTGAGCACCGCGCAGCGTGACTCGATGAGCCTCGCGCCATGCGCGCCCATGGCGTGATTGGCCGCCAGATCCTCGGCATGGATGGTCTCGGCCTCGCCGAGCAGGACCTGCGGGTCACCCGCGCAGCGTCGCGCACAGCCCAGCATCCGCTTCAGCGCCCAGGCCAGGTTGACCGCGGTGGGCCGCGCCGCACCCAGGCTCCGTGCCGCCGCTTCGATCCGCTGCACGCGGGCCTGCCCTTCGAGGCCTGTGGCATCGGCCTCTCGCGCCGCCAGCACCACCCCGTAGGCGGCCGCCACGCCGATGGCCGGCGCACCGCGCACCACCATCTCGCGGATCGCCCGGGCGACACCGTCGGCATCGACCAGTCGCACGTACTCGGTGCGCTCGGGCAGCACGCGCTGATCGAGCAGCGCCAGGTGGTCGGCCTGCCATTCGAGCGTGCGCACCGCGCGCGCCCCGCCGCTCGAGTCGATCTGGTCCGAAGCGATGTCGCGAACGTTCTGCATGTTCCGCCCTGCACTCCTGGTAGAAATCGTGGTAGAGATCGTGCTCCGAATATCGTCTCGGATCCCGTCTGTGCTCCAGTCTCGGCCCGACGCACCGGCCCGACACATCGACACAATCGAGAGACACAACCGAGACATCACGCGCGACGTCCAGCCACGGGACGCCGGGCCAATGGGTTGCGAAGCAACCGGTTTACCGACCAATGGCCGAGCCGTCATCGGCCCGAGCCGTTGCGATGCAAATCTACACCATCACGCGCGGCGCTGGTCCGGTCTGCGCTCGGGTCCGGACCCCAGGCGGCTCGACCGGGGTCGGCCATGGCCAGCACGCGGATCGCCGCTTATGATCGACCGCGGGCAGCGCGCGCCGCCGGCCTTGTGGCGACATCCGATATGTGTCGTACGCGCCGACTCTGGCGGCCGGCCGCGACGTGGCGCACGCCGAGCTCACCGTGGGCCTTCATGCCGGCTGCTCGGGCTCGGCCTGAACCCGGCCACAAGCAGGCTCGTTCCGGGCACAATCCCAGCCGACTCTCTCCGCGGAGGTACGCGCGACCGATGACCGACCCGAAGCCCGCGCCCGAGCGGCACGCTGCCGCGCACGCTGCGCCCGAACCCGTAGACACGCTGCTCTCGCCGCAATGGGTGATACCCATCGAGCCAGCCGATCGGGTGCTCGAGCGTCACAGCATCGCCATTCGTGACGGTCGGATCGTCGATCTGCTGCCCACCGAGGCGGCGCGGGCCCGTCATGGCAGCCAGGTCGAGGTGAGTCTGCCCGGCTGCGTGGTCGCGCCGGGTCTGGTCAACTGCCACACACACGCGGCCATGGCGCTGATGCGCGGTCTGGCCGACGATCTGGCCCTGCACGAGTGGTTGAGCGACTACATCTGGCCGGTCGAGAGCCATTGCGTGAACGAGGCCTTCGTCCACGATGGCACGCGCCTGGCCTGCGCCGAGATGCTGCGCGGCGGGGTCACCTGCTTCAACGACATGTATTTCTATCCAGACGCCGCCGCGCGCGCCGCGCAATCGTGCGGTATGCGGGTCTGCGTCGGTCTGATCTGCATCGATTTCCCGACCGTCTGGGCCGGCAACCCCGACGAGTACATCAGCAAGGGGCTGGAGGTGCACGATCAGTTCCGGGGCTGTTCGACCGTGCACACCGCGTTCGCACCGCACGCGCCGTACACGGTCTCGGACGGCCCGCTGCAACGCCTGGCGGTGCTCGCCGAGGAGCTGGACATCCCGCTGCACATGCATGTGCACGAGACCCGCACCGAGGTCGAGCGCGCGGTCGCCGAGCACGGTCGCCGGCCCATCGCGCGTCTGGACACGCTGGGTCTGGTCGGCCCGCGGCTGATGGCGGTGCACGCCACCGCGCTCGAAGCCAGCGAGATCGAGCTGTTCGCCGAACGTGGTGTGCACGTGGTGCACTGCCCGGAATCGAACCTCAAGCTGGCCAGCGGCATCTGCCCGGTGCACACCCTGGTCGGTGCCGGCGTCAACATCGCCATCGGCACCGACGGCTCGGCCAGCAACAACGACCTGGACATGCTCGGCGAGACCCGCACCGCGGCCCTGCTGGCCAGTGGCAGCAGCGGCGTGGCCGGCGCGCTCAACGCGCACAAGGCTTTGGAATGCGCGACCCTGGGCGGTGCCCGGGCGCTCGGTCTGGAGCATCGGATCGGCTCCATCGTGCCCGGTAAGTCCGCGGATCTGTTCGCCGTCGACATGAGCGGGCTGGAGACCCAGCCGCTGTTCGACGTCTACTCGCAGCTGCTGTACGCGGCATCGCGTGCCCAGGTGAGCGACGTCTGGGTGGAAGGCCGCCGGGTGCTGACGAACCGGCAGCTCAGCCTCGTCGACACGGCGGAGCTCGGCGCGCGTGTCCGCCAATGGCAGACACGGGTGGCCGCCGCGGTCCCGACTCGCGCGGCGCATTCGGTCGAGGACACCTCGACCCGGGAGCCTGGCCGATGACCGAGACCAACCTGGACCCCGAGGAGGTCGCGCATTTCGATGCGCTGGCCGAGAGCTGGTGGGATCCGGACGGCCCCAGCCGACCGCTGCATCTGCTCAACCCGATCCGCGTGGACTATATGCGCCAACGCGTTGCATTGTCCGGAGCGCGGCTGCTCGACGTCGGCTGTGGCGGCGGCCTGGTGAGCGAGGCGATGGCCGCGGCCGGCGCGCGAGTCGACGGCATCGACGCCTCGCACGCCGCGATCGAGACCGCTCGGCGACACGCCATGCAAAGCGGGCTGCAAATCGAGTACCGGGTCGCGACCGCCGAGGCCTGGCTGCATGGCAGCGATGGCCAGACGGCACCGGCCGGGGTCGTATCCCTGCATCAGTCCGGCGGCACGCCGCCGGCCGATGCGCGAAGCGGGGCCGGCGCGCGCGCCGGCCGCTACGACGTGGTCACCTGTCTGGAGCTCATCGAGCACGTGCCCGACCCGCAGTCACTGCTGCACACCCTGGCCGCGCTGACCAGACCGGGTGGGCAGGTGTTCCTCTCGACCATCAATCGCAGCGTTCGGGCGTACCTGGTCGCGATTCTGGGTGCCGAGTACCTGCTGCGATGGCTGCCCCGTGGCACTCACGATTACCAGCGGCTTCTGCGTCCTGCCGAGCTGTGCCGGGGGGCCCGCCGCGCAGGACTGGCGCTGCGCGACCTTAGCGGCCTGCGCTACCTGCCACTGAGTCGCTCGTTCAGCTTGAGCAGCGACCTGAGCGTCAACTACATTGCTCATTTCACCCGCGAATGAGCCTCGTCCAGGAGCACGTCGCGAATCCACCCCGCGACCGGGATCGGCACGCAACGTCCGCCAGCACCACTGGATGCACGACGGGATCAACGACCGGTGAGCGACTGTCATGAGCCTTGAGCTGGTCCTCTTCGACCTGGACGGTACGCTGGCCGACACCCTGCCAGACCTGTGCTGGGCGGTGAACACGGTGCTCGCGACACGCTCTGGCAGCCACGCCCGTGTCGACGAGCAATTGCTCAGACCGGTGATCTCGGACGGCTCACGCGCCATCGTAGCCGCGGCCCTGGGCCACGCACGGCGTCTGGATCCGCGCGCCTGGCCGACGACCATCAGCGAGGATGACATCGACTCGATTCGCACCGGGTTCCTGGACCTGTACCAGGCCAACATAGACCGTCATACGCGTCTGTTCCAGCAGACACCGGAGCTGCTCGAACGGCTCGATGCGGCCGGTCTGAGATGGGGCGTGGTGACCAACAAGCTGAGCCGTTTCGCCATGCCACTCATCAACCGTCTGGGCCTCGGCGAACGCTGCGCGTGCGTGGTCGGCGGCGATACCGCGCCACACCCCAAGCCGCACCCCGCGCCGCTGCTGCATGCCTGCCGACTGGCCGATGCCGCCCCCGCGCGCAGCATCTACATCGGCGACGCCCCGGGTGATGTGATTGCCGCGCATCGTGCCGGGATGCCGGCCGTGGTCGCGCAATGGGGCTATCTGCCGGTCGAGCCGGAGGCCCGCAGCTGGGGCGCGGAACACCTGGCCGAGACGCCACTGGCAGTCGCCGAGCTGTTGCTCGGCCACGCTCCGGGGAGCAACGCCGACCATGGCGATGGTGGGGACCACGCCACGAGACAGCGGTGAATCTCCCACCCGACCGGCTACAGACCGGGCCGGACGCCACTCCGCTCGCCCAGGATCTGGCCTATTGTCTGGAGAAGGCTGCCCCCGAGGGTAGCACCGGTTACTACACGCTGCGCTTCGCGCCGGCGCATCTGCGCGATGCCCTGCTGGCGCTGGCCGCGCTGCAGTGCGAGCTCGACGCGGTGGTGGAACAGTGCTCGGAGCTGCGCGTTGCCGAGGGCAAGCTCGCCTACTGGAGCGAGGAGCTGGGCCGGGTCGGCGCGCGTCGCGCCAGTCATCCGGTAGCCCGCGCGTTGAGCACCCTGCTCGACGACCAGCAGCTGCGCCGGGAGGACGTGCAGGCCCTGCTCACCAGCACCCATGATCGTCTGCGTACACCCCAGGTCCTGGACGAGCAGGAGCTGATGGATCTGTGTCGACTCGGGGCCGGTCGTATCGGCAGGATCATCGCCCGGTTGTACCAACGCGGCGACCGCGATCAGGCTCTGGCCGGCGAGGCGGCGGCCGCGGTCGAGCGGGTCCGACTGCTACAGGCGCCACAGCGCGCCGGACAACCGGCCCACACCGGTGTGCCGCGAGACGCGCTGGTCGAGCTCAAGGTCGATCGAGCCGCCTTCGATCGTGGAGCCGACGGCCCCGGAATCGACTCGCTACAAGCCACACTGATGCGCCGCTGTCTGGACCACCTGGATGCGCTGGGTCCGCAACGAGGTTCTGACGCAACACGGCTACCGCCCCCCCTGCTGTCGCGAGTCCGCATCGCGCGTCGCGAGCTGGACAACGGAATCCGACGACAGCGGCGCCTGCCGCAACCATTGCTACCCATCAGCCGGCTGTGGATCTGCTGGCGGGACGCGCGTCGGGAGCG
>JAGRHX010000312.1 GCA_020444775.1 Gammaproteobacteria bacterium | reverse complement strand
GGCGCCGGCATGAACCTGGCGCTGGCCTGTGACATCCGTTACGCGAGCAGCGTTGCCGGCTTCGCCGAGACCTTCGTGCGGATCGGCCTGATACCGGACTGGGCAGGGCATCATCTGCTGCCGCGGCTGGTCGGCACCGCACGGGCACTGGAGCTGATGATGACCGGTGAGCGTCTGTCAGCCGAGCAGGCCCTGCAGATGGGGCTGGTCAATCAGGTCTTCCCGGAGGACGAGTTCGACGCCGCAGTGCGGATGCGCGCGCTGGCCCTGGCGCGCGGGCCGTCCGAGGCTCTGGCCGCGATCAAGCACGGCGTCTATCTGGGCGCCAGTGCCAGCCTCGAGCAGACCCTGGAGTACGAGGCCGCGGCCCAGCTACGGCTGTTCTTGTCCGACGACGCGCGCGAGGGCATGCGGGCCTTTCTCGAGAAGCGCCCACCACGCTTCGGCGACAGCAATCAGGAGCAGGATTGATGAAAGGTGTACTGGTCGAGGATTGGAAGCCATTCGAGCAGCTCACGCTCGGCGAGGTGCCCGAGCCCGAGATCGGCGAGCGGCAGATCAGGATCCAGACCCGGGCCGCCGGTATCAGCTTCGCGACCAGCCTGGTCGTACAGGGCAAGTACCAACGCAAGCCACCGCTGCCCTTCGTGCCCGGTACCGAGGTCGCCGGCGTGGTCAGCGAGGTCGGTCCTGGTGTCAAGCGATTCGCGGTCGGCGACCGGGTCTGCGCGGTGATCGACTGGGGCGGGCTCGCCGAGCAGGCCCGGGCCTTCGAGGTCAACACCTTCGCCCTCCCCGACCGGCTGGACTTCACGCCGGCCATCACCTTCACCAACTCCTACGCGACCTCGGCGGCCGCGCTCACCTGGCGGCATCTGCTCGACGTGCAGCGTGGTGACTGGTTGCTGGTGCATGGCGCCGCGGGCGGGGTCGGTATCGCCGCGGTGGAGATCGGCAAGATCCTCGGCGCCACGGTGATCGCCACCGCGGGCAGCCCGAGCAAGCTGGAGGTGGCGCGCGAGCACGGCGCGGATCACACGATCGACTATCGCCAACAGGACTTCCGCGAGGCGGTGCTGGCCTTGACCGATGGCCGCGGCGTGGACAAGGTCTACGACCCGGTCGGCGGCGAGGTGTTCATGCAGTCACTGCGCTGCATGGCCCCGGAGGGTCGGATCATGCCGGTGGGCTTCGCCGGCGGACAGATCCAGCAGATCCCCGCGAATCTGCTGCTGGTCAAGAACCTGACCGTATGCGGCGTGAACATGGGCTACTACATCGGTTGGAGTCCGAACGACGTGCGCTACGAGTACGAGGATCGGATACGCGCCCTGATGGGCCAGCTGTTCGAATGGTTCGAGGCCGGGCTCATCAAGCCGCGTATCGGCGCCACCTATCCGCTCGCGCAGTTCCAAAAGGCCATGGCCGACGTGCTCGAGCGTCGTGCCATAGGCCGCATCGCCATAACGATGGGCTGACCCTGGTTCGAGCGTGCCCGTCGCCGGCACGACACGCTCGGGAACCGCCGACCGCTCGCCGCGGAGTCGACGACCCACGGAGTAGACGACGATGACCAATGACCTGCCCGAAATCCTCGAATCACCCGAATCCGTGCGCCTGGCCACCGGCTATGTGTTCACGGAGGGGCCGCTGTGGCATCCCGACGGCTTCTTCTATTTCAACGACATCCGCCCAGGCACCCTGTATCGACTCGAGCCGGGTGGGACACCGCAAGCAGTGCGCAAGACCCAGGGCGGTAACGGTCTGACCTTCGATCTGCAGGGACGTCTCATCCACTGCGAGGGCGAGGCCCGCTGTGTCACCCGCACCGAGCACGACGGCCGCGTGATCACGCTCGTGGAGCGCTTCGAGGGTGGTCGCTTGAATCGTCCAAACGACGTGGTCTGTCACAGCGATGGTAGCCTGTGGTTCACCGATCCGTCGCTGCGGGTCGCCTTCGCGGATCGGGAGATCCCGGGTTCGGGTGGGGTCGACGGCGTGTACGCGGGCGCCGCGGTCTACCGGGTCGACCCCGATGGCGGCATCCGCTCGGTGGTGAACGTGGAATATCCCAACGGTCTCGCCTTCTCGCCGGACGAGCGTACCTTGTACATCGCCAATACCCGCTCTACGGAGTACATGCACGCAATCGACCTGGATGAGAAAGGCAACGTGCTCGGTCGACGGATCTTCGCCGACATGAGCGTGAATCAGGGCATTGGCGTGCCCGATGGCATGAAGGTCGATCAGGCCGGCCGGGTATTCTGCACCGGCCGCGGTGGGATCTGGGTGTTCGAGGCCGATGGCACCCATCTGGGTAACATCGTGCTGCCCGAGATGGCCGTGAACCTGGCCTTCGGCGGCGAGGATCTGCGGACCCTGTTCGTCACCGCGGTCACCTCCGTCTACAGCTTGCGCGTGAACACGCCCGGACAACCGCACCCCTGGTACGCGGTCAAGGCCGCCACGGCAGGTTCCAACGCCTGAACGAGCGCCGCGCGACGGCAGCGCGCGCGGCCATCGCCTGAGGAACCTCGCCCTGGTTGCATTGCTGCGTGCCAGGCCCGAAGCCCCAGCCCATCGTCAACTCCCGGAGAAGTCTTGCCTCATCCCAACAGCATCACGCATAGCAATACCACGTTCGTGGTCAAACCCATCGCCGCCGATGCCGGCGCCAGCGAGTTCCGCCAGTCGATGGCGCCACACCCGCTGGTGCATCAGGAGCTCCCACACGATCCGTGTTTCGGCGTCTACAACCGGCGACTGCGGTCACTCGAGTATGCCAGGGTGCGCGCCGATGACCTCTACTGGCGACTGCGGCGACAGGTCGGTCTGTCGCATACCGGCGAGCTGGCGACCGAGATCCGTGGCTCGGACGCCGAGGCCATGCTGAACCGCGTGTTCACCCGCGAAGTGTCGCGCGTGCGCGTGGGTCGATGCAGCTATCAGATCGCCTGTCTTGCCGATGGCGGCATGCTGATGGACGGCATACTCCTGCGACTCGCGCCGGATCGCTTCTGGTACGCGCAGGGAGACGGTGAGTTTCCGGTCTGGCTGCGCGCGCATGCGGCGGGCTTCGACGTCGAGGTCCTCGACACCCGGGTCTGGATCAGTCAGGTACAAGGGCCAAGGTCGATGGACGTGCTGGCGGCGGCGGCCGACGACGGCATGCCGGAACGCTTTGGCTACTTCGACCTCGCCCATGTCCGCATTGGCGGCCAGCCCGTGGTCATCAGCCGCACCGGATACACCAGCGAGCTCGGTTGGGAGTTCTATTTCGGCGCAGACGCGGATGCCGAGGTCATCGGCGAGCGTATCATGGCGGCGGGCGAGCAGTATGGCATCCATACCATTCCGGCCGCGGCGACCAATGCCCGGCGCATCGAGGGCGGGCTGCTGTTCTCGGGCACCGACTTCGATGACAGCGTGACACCGTTCGCCGCCGGACTCGGCGCAATGGTGGACCTCGAGAAGCCCGACTTCATCGGCAAGGCATCGCTCGCCCGGGCCGACAAGCGATGCCGCACCTGGGGACTCCAGAGCGAGGGTGGCGTGCCCCGTCATGGAGACTCGCTGCTGAGAGATGGCGAGTCCGCAGGCCGGGTCCTCAGCAGCGCCTGGTCGCCCTACCTGGACCGCGGTGTCGCCATCGTCCGCCTGAAGTCATCAACCCACGGACCGGGCAGCCGGCTACAGGTCGAGTGCATGGACGGGCAGACACGCGACGCGCAGGTCTGCGAGCTGCCGATGTATGACCGTGCGCGGGAAATCCCGCGCGGCAAGCGCGAGATGATCCCGTGAGCACGCCCCCGGATCAGGCGGCAATCGACTGCTGCAGCAGGATCGCCCCCGATATCAGCAGCAGGATCAGCACCACGCGCCGGAAGGTGTCCTCTGCGACCGTACGGTAGACGCGTACCCCGATCATCGCCCCCAGCACCGACGCGGGCAGGCAGAACGCCGCCAGCGAGAGCACCGGTGGGCCGAGCTGGCCGCTCATGGACATCGCGATGCTCGCCACCGCGAGAACCACCAGATTGAAGGGCTGATAGGTGGCGCGCTGGCTGTCCGCGCTGCCACCTTGAAGCTGCAGCCAGACCAGCGGCAGCGGTCCGGACAGCCCGGCGAAGCCGCCGAGAAAGCCACCAGTCACCCCCACCAGACCGTCGGCGCGCCGGCCGCGACGCCCGATACGCCAGCGTCGCCCCGCGCCGGTAAGCTGGTAGCCGCCGTAGACCACCAGGAAAGCGCCGATGAGCGCGCGCAACAGCGCGGGTGTCGCCATGCTCAACGCCATCACGCCGAGCGGCACACCCAGCACGCCGCCGATCAGGTAGGGACTGGCGCGGCGCCAGTCGAACGCCCGGCGAACCGTTATCAGACCGACGATCTGCGCGACGACGGAGGTCAACGCGACCAGCGGCGGCACCCACTGCGCCGGCAGCACGTGGAACCAAAGCCCCGATGCCACGAGCCCGGTGCCAAATCCGGCGAAGCCGGTGGTGAAGCCGGCCAGCAGGGCGCCCAGCACCACGACGATGTCGGTCTCCATAAACATGTCCTGGTACGTCTACACACCGATCGACTTGACCCATCTCAACGGGCGTATCCCAACGCTCTAGCCGCCGCTCCTGATACGCGTAGGCTGTAAATCGTCGACACGTGCTCGGCGCCTCCGCTGTGACCTGCGTTCCCAACACCAATGAGACGGAGCCGCGGTCCCCCGGCCGTTGCCGACCGGCGCATCGACGGGCGCGCCGACCAGCGCGTCGATGGGGCAATGCGTCATCCGATAGCGCCACAGGCAGCCGTGCCGATTCGCCTTGCGATGGAAGAGGAAGATGACCCAGACCACCGATAAGACGAAAACCGACAACTGGCACGCATCGACCGTCGAGGATGCCTTCGCGGCATGGCGCAGCAGCACGCACGGCCTGTCCGAAGACGAAGCCGCCGCACGTCTGCGGGCCGACGGCCCGAACCGACTCCCCCAGCCGCCCAGACGCAGCGCGCTGGTTCGTTTCCTGCTGCACTTTCACAACATCCTCATCTATGTGCTGCTCGGATCCGCGCTGATCACGGCTGGCCTCGGCCATCTCATCGATACCTTCGTGATTCTCACGGTGGTCGTCGCCAACGCCCTGATCGGATTCATACAAGAAGGCAAGGCGGAGAAGGCCATGGGCGCCATCCACAAGATGCTTGCCCTCAAGGCCTCCGTGCTCCGCGATGGCGAGCGCAGGGCCATCGACAGCGAAGCGCTGGTTCGCGGCGACATCGTCCTGCTCGAAGCAGGCGACAAGGTGCCGGCCGATTTGCGACTCGTCCAGGCCAGTGGTCTCAAGATCCAGGAGTCGGTTCTGACCGGGGAGTCGGTACCGGTCGACAAGAACACGCACGCGGTGAACGCGGACGCAGCGCTCGGTGACAGAACGGGCATGGCCTACAGCGGCACGCTGGTCAGCGGTGGGCTTGGCAAGGGCGTGGTCGTCGCCACCGGCGCCAATACCGAGATCGGCAGGATCAACCGCTTGCTCGCGACGGTCGAGGTGCTGACCACGCCGCTGGTCCGGCAGATGAACGCGTTTGCGCGCTGGCTGACGGTTCTCATCTTGCTGATCGCCGCGGTGCTGCTGGTGTTCGGCTATTTCGTCGAACACTTCGAGTTCCTGGACATGTTCATGGCAGTGGTCGGCCTGTCCGTCGCCGCCATCCCCGAGGGGCTACCCGCCGTACTGACCATCACGCTGGCGGTCGGCGTTCAGGCAATGGCCCGGCGCAACGCCATCGTCCGACGTCTGCCCGCCATCGAGACCCTGGGCGCGGTCTCGGTGATCTGCACCGACAAGACGGGCACCCTGACCCGCAACGAGATGATGGCAGCCTCGGTGGTGACTCGTGACCATGTCTTCTCGCTCGATGGTTCGGGCTACGACCCACAGGGCGTCGTCATGCTGGACGATGCCGCCATCAGCCCGATCGAGCACGATGTCCTCGAAGAGATCGGACGTTCAGCTGCACTGTGCAACGACTCGTCCCTGCGGCAGCGGGAAGACGCCTGGCACGTGGAGGGCGATCCGATGGAAGGCGCGC
>JAGRHX010000311.1 GCA_020444775.1 Gammaproteobacteria bacterium | reverse complement strand
GAGGGCGATCCGATGGAAGGCGCGCTGCTCGCCCTGTCGGGCAAGCTCGGTATCGACTTTCGCAAGACGAACGCCGAATCCAGGCGCGCCGACACCATTCCATTCGACGCAAAGCACAAGTTCATGGCAACCCTGCACCACCACCCCGACCAGCAGGCCGCGGTCTACGTCAAGGGTGCGCCGGAAACCATAGTGTCGATGTGCAGCAGACAGCGCACCGTGACCGGCGCTACCGAGCCTCTGGACCGGGACTACTGGCATGCACGAGCAGAAGCCGTGGCGGCGCTGGGGCAGCGCGTGCTGGCGTTCGCCGTGCGCCCTGTCGGCTCGAAACAGGCCAAGCTCGATTTCTGCGATGTTCAAGACGACCTGGTCCTGATTGGCCTGGTTGGCCTCATCGATCCACCGCGGCCAGAAGCGGTCGAAGCCGTCGCCGAGTGTCACCGCGCGGGCATACGCGTGAAGATGATCACAGGCGATCACAAAGGTACCGCGGCGGCGATAGGCAGACAGATCGGGCTGCAGAACCCCGACAAGGTCTTGACCGGTGTCGAGCTGGACGACATGGACGATGCCGTGCTCGGCATTGCCGTGCTGGAGACCGACATATTCGCGCGCACCAGTCCCGAGCACAAACTCAGGCTGGTGATGGCGCTGCAGGCGCATGGTATGACCGTGGCAATGACTGGAGACGGGGTCAACGACGCGCCAGCGCTGAAGCGCGCCGATGCCGGTATCGCCATGGGACGCAAAGGCAGCGAGGCGGCCAAGGAAGCCGCCGAGATCGTGCTCGCCGACGACAACTTCGCGTCCATCGCGGCCGCGGTCCGCGAGGGGCGAACCGTCTATGACAACATCACGAAGGTCATCAGCTGGACCCTGCCAACCAATGCCGGCGAGGCCATGACCATTGTGGTCGCGTTGCTGTTGGGCTTGACCCTTCCGATCACACCGGTCCAGATCCTATGGATCAATCTCATCACCGCCATCACCCTGGGCCTGGCGCTGGCGTTCGAGCCAACCGAAGCGAACACCATGCGGCGCCCGCCACGCCGGCGCAACGAACCACTGCTCAGCGCAGCGCTGGGCTGGCATATCATCCTGGTGTCGTTCCTGTTTCTCGCCGGCGTATTCGGCATCCATGCCTACGCTATAGACAGGGGTTACCCGATCGAGCTGGCCCGGACCATGGCCATGAACACGCTCGTGGTCATGGAGATCTTCCACCTGTTCTTCATTCGCAACATCTACGGCACCTCGCTCACGTTCACGGCGGTGCTCGGCACCAAGGTCGTCTGGGCGACCGTCTGCACCGTCACGACCGCGCAGTTCCTGATCACCTACGTGCCGTTCTTGCAGGCGGTATTCGACACGGTGGCCGTGCCGATGCTCGATGGCATTCTCATCGTCGCGGTCGGCGTTGCGCTGTTTGCGATCATCGAAACCGAGAAACAGCTGAGGCTGCGTCTGCGCGAACTACGCTACGCGCTGCGGGAATCCGAGCGCTAGAAGCGCGCTACATGGCGCCTCGCTCACGCCAACCGGCTACATTGCCAGCACTTCCGAGGTGCCCATGAATTGCGTCGATGGTATCGTTGCGGCACCGCAACATACTCATCCACGGGGGTGCCATGACCGGTCACATCGTCACCGTTGCCCAACAAAAAGGTGGCTCCGGAAAGACCACCGTCAGTGCCCACCTCGCCGTCGCCTGGTCGCTGCGGCCGGACTGCAGGGTAGCCATCCTCGACGTCGATCCGCAGGGCAGCCTGGGTGAGTGGTACGAGCGGCGCGAGCAGCGTCTGGGCGAGGACCACACCGGGCTGACCTTTCGTACCGCCAGCGGCTGGGGCGCGCGACGCGAATCCCGAGCGCTGGCTCGCGATCACGATCTGGTGGTGGTCGATACGCCACCACATGCCGACAGCGATGCTCGCAATGCGATGGAGCTGGCGACGCTGGTGGTGGTGCCCGTGCAGCCGACGCCAGCCGACCTGTGGGCCACCGATGCGACCCTGCTGCTGGCCGAGAAGGAGCGGATTCCGGCGCTGCTGGTGCTCAACCGGGTACCCCCAAGGGCGCGTCTGACCGAGGAGATAGAGGCCGTGCTCGGTCAGGCCCGCGCGCCCCTCACAAGGTCCAGGCTGGGCAACCGCGTCGCTTTCGCGCAGAGTCTGGGCGCCGGCGCCACGGTGCTTGAGACCCACCGCTCGGGGTCAGCCGCCAGGGAGCTGCTCGATCTGCACGCCGAGCTCCGGCGCTCGATGGGTGACGAGCCGGATTGAATGCCAGCAGGTCCGGGCAGGGGCATCCGACCAGCCTCAAGCCATGGACAGAATGAGATTGCGCACCACCGGATAGATCTCGTTCTCCCAGCGCTTGCCATTGAACAGACCGTAGTGACCGACGTTGGCTTGCAGGTGGTGACGCTTCAAATGGGGACGTAGCGATCGACACAGATCGTGTGCGGCGGCCGTCTGTCCGAGCGCGCAGATGTCGTCGCGACCACCCTCCACCGTCAACAAGGCGGTCTTGCGAATGAGGCCGGGATCGACATGCAGGGATCGGTAGTGGAAGTTCCCCTGCGCCAGGTCCGCGCGTTGGAACACCCGGTCCAGGGTTTCGATGTAGAACTCCTCGGTCAGGTCCAGCACCGCGAAGTACTCATCGTAGAAGCGCTTGATGGTCTCCGCCTGCTGCGTCTCGCCGTTGACCAGATGTTGGTACAAGCGTCGGTGCGCGGTGCGATGGCGTTCCATGTTCATGCTCATGAAGGCAGTGAGCTGAAGAAAGCCCGGATATACCCGCCGGCCGGCCCCGGGGTAGCGCGCCGGAACCGTGGCGATCAGGTTCTGCTCGAACCAGGACAGATGCTCACGGACGGCCAGCTCGTTGACCGCGGTGGGGCTCTCGCGCGGGTCGATGGGGCCACCCATCAAGGTCATCGAGATCGGCGTGTCGGCATGCGCCTGGGCAGACATGATGGCCACCGCGGCAAGCGTCTGCACGCATGGCTGGCACACCGCCAGCGCGTGCGCGCCGGGGCCCAGATGCTCGAAGAATCGGATGATGTAGTCGATGTACTCATCGACACCGAAGCGTCCCGCCGCGAGCGGCACGTCACGCGCATTGGCCCAGTCGGTGATGTACACGTCGTGATCGCGCAGCATGGTCTGCACGGTGCCACGCAGCAGTGTCGAGAAGTGACCGGAGAGCGGGGCGACGATCAGCACCCGCGGCTGGGTGAGGTTCGCACCCTTCTTGAAATGCAATAGCCGCGCGAACGGCAGCTGCAATGCCACGGTCTCGTCGACCGGCAGGAGCTCATGCTCTACCAGCACCGAATCGATGCCGAAATCCGGGCGCTCATGAGAGAGCTCGAAGCGGTCGATCAGCTCCATGCCCGCGGTGAAGTGCGACTTGAAGACCTCTCCAGGTCCCCACCAGGCAGACTGTGCAACGCTCCTGGAAAGACGTGCGAACTGACGCAAGGGCGTCAGCAGATCGTCGTGGGTCTGATAAAAATGATAGAGCACTTGCTGTGTTCCCCAACAGAGAATTGTCGCGATGCACAAAAAGATGGTGCACAATCTTGCCAGGCGACACAAGACACGCACACGCGGGGTCAACGGATCATGGCGGCAACGCTCACACTATCGTCCAAGAACTATTCGTCCTGGTCACTACGTGGTTGGTTGCTGTGCCGCATGGCGGGACTGGCAATCGAGGAGCAGCATATCGACCTGGACGATCCGACCGCGCGCCAGGAGCTGCTGCTGCTCACGCCCTCGGTCCTCGTACCGCGCCTGACCCACGAAGGGGTTCAGATCTGGGACGTGCTCGCCATCGCCGAGTATCTGTCCGAGGAGATCGAGGATGCGAATCTCCTGCCCCGGGCGCGCGCTGCCCGAGCCCATTGCCGCGCAATCTCCGGCGAGATGCACTCGGGCTTTCACAACCTGCGCTCGGCGCTGCCGAT
>JAGRHX010000310.1 GCA_020444775.1 Gammaproteobacteria bacterium | reverse complement strand
GGTAGAACTCGTCGTTCGGCCGCATATCGCTCAAGCTCGCCATGCGATTGGAGAGCGAGAAGAAGGCGGTGACCGCGCCGATGTCCCAGATGTCCTCGTCGCTGAAGCCGTGCTCGCGCAGCCGCGCGTGATCGCTGTCGTCGACCTCATGGGCGCGCAACGATACCTTGGCGGCGAAGTCGAGCATGGCGCGTTGTCTGGGGGTGATGTCCGCCTTGCGGTAGTTGACCGCGAGCTGGTCGGCGATCAGCGGGTCCTTGTGTCGGATGCGCAGCACCGCGCCATGCGCGACCACGCAGTACAGACAGTTGTTCAGACCCGAGGTGGCGACCACGATCATCTCGCGTTCCGCCTTGCTCAGACCGCTGTCCTTCTCCATGAGGGCGTCGTGATAGGCGAAGAAGGCGCGGAATTCCTCGGGTCGGCGGGCCAGCGCCAGGAACACGTTGGGCACGAAGCCAGCCTTCTCCTGCACCGCGAGGATCCGCTCGCGAATGTCGTCCGGCACCGCGTCCAGGCTGGGCACGGAGAAGCGGCTGATGGGTTTGTCGTTCATGGCTTGTTGCATGGGCTCTTCACTCGCTGACGATCGGTGGACGTGATGGCTGAAATCGATGCGTAGGTCGCTCGCGCGACCGGGTGGCGAGCGCGTCTGCACGCTGCTCCGCCGGCGATCGGTGGCCCGCGACCTCGAGACGGCGCCGTTGGTGCAAGCGGGTCCAATCGGCGTCCAGCCATGCTAAATAGATGCCCCACTCGTGCCCACCCGCCGTCCGCGCGTCGCCATGCTGTTTCATTCTCAACTGTTCTTGCTGTGCTTTGCACCGCTCGCGCTGGCCGCCTGGTATGCCTTCGATCGCGAATACGCGGTGCGTCGCGCGTTGATGATCGCGGCCTCACTGCTGTTCTACGGCTATTGGGACCCGCGATTGGTGCCGTTGCTGGTCCTGTCGGTCGTGCTCAACTGGGGTATTGCCCGGCTCTTCCACGCGCTCAACGATCCCGGACGTGAGCAGGGCGCGGCGCCGCCCGCTGCCCCGGGGCCGAGACCGGGAGGGGTCGTCGCGGGCGTTGGCGCACACGCCGCCGGTCCGGGGCCGGCCACCGCTCGCACCCGCTTCGTGCGTTCGGCGCACACCTGGCTGCCGGCGCTGGGTGTGGCCATCAACCTGGCGTTGCTCGGCTGGTTCAAGTACGCCGATTTCATTGGTGCAAGCCTGGCTGCCGCGTTCGGCAACCCTTACACACCGCTGGAGGTGGTGCTACCCCTCGCGATCAGTTTCTTCACCTTCCAGCAGATCTCCTATCTGGTGGACATCCGGCGTGGTGAGGTCGCACCTTATTCGCTGGCCGACTACGCGCTGTACGTGTGCTACTTTCCGCAGCTCATCGCGGGACCGATCGTCCGCCACAACGAGATCATCGCGCAGTTCCGGCTGGCGCCGCGCAGGCCGGGATTCGAGCAACGTCTGGCACGCGGCCTGGGCCTGCTCTGTATCGGTCTGGTCAAGAAGGTGTTCATCGCCGACGAGCTGGCCAAGCTCTGCGACCCGCTGTTCGCGCGCACCCAAGCGGGGGACGTGCTGAGTCTGGCGGAGGCCTGGGCCGCGACCGCCGGCTTCGGAATGCAGCTCTACTATGACTTCTCCGCGTATTCGGACATGGCCCTGGGGCTGGGCTTGATGTGCGGTCTGGTGCTGCCCGCCAACTTCGATTCGCCCTACCTCGCGAGCTCCTTGCGCCAGTTCTGGCGGCGCTGGCACATGACCCTGTCACGCTTTTTGCGCGACTATCTGTACATCCCGCTCGGTGGCAGCCGCCAAGGCTTGCCCGCGGTGCTGGCGGCGCTGCTCGTCACCATGCTGCTCGGTGGTCTCTGGCACGGCGCGGCCTGGACCTTCGTCGCCTGGGGGGCGGTGCATGGCGTGGGACTTTGTGTGAATCATCTGTGGGCCAGGGCCGGTCTGCGGCTGCCGACCGTGCTGGGTTGGACGCTGACCCTGATCTTCGTGCTGCTGGCCTGGGTGTTGTTTCGGGCCGAGTCCTTCGCTTCGGCCGCGCTCATGTATCAGAGCCTCGCCGGGCTCGGCGCGCAGGTCTCCGACGGCGGCTATCGTGAGGATCTCTGGGTGCTGTGGCCGGCACTGGCGATCGCCTTGCTCGCGCCCACCTCGCAACGCTTCGCGCTCGACCTCATGCCGCCGAATCGAGCCCTGGCGGCATTCGCAGGCTTGAGCATGTTCGTCATCCTGCTCACGGTTGGCGACTGGCGGCATGTCGAGTTCATCTACTTCCAGTTCTGATATGGCAACGGTATCGAATCAGGACCAACGCTGGCGCGGCTGGCTGCGAACGTTCTCGATCACGCTGGCGACGCTGAGCCTGCTCACCTATGCGGCGATCGTGCTCATCGATCCGCACGACCACCTGGCCGTGTCCTGGCCGGCGCAACGGGCGCCGATCAATGGCAACCAGCGCTTCTCCTACCCGGCGATCGCGCGCAGCGGCCGCTACGATAGTCTGGTGATCGGCACCTCGACCACACGCATGCTGGTGCCGGAGAGGCTGAACGCGGCGTTGGGTGGGCGCTTTGCCAACCTGTCCATGAACAGTGCGACGGCCTGGGAGCAGTCGCGGCTGCTGGAGGTGTACGTGCGGGCCACGGCTGACCGGTCACGGCCCTTCCGGCAGCTCTTGATCGGCATGGATGCGAGCTGGTGCGACCCGGCCGAGACCTTGCAGGAGGTCACCTTCAGGACATTTCCGCGCTGGCTCTACGATAGCAACCCCTTCAACGACTATCTGCAGGTGTTCAACGCGCGCACCATCGAGCAGGCCGCCCGACAGGTCCAGTACTGGCGGGGCAGACTGCAGCCCCGCTATGGGTTCGATGGTTACCGGGATTTCCTGCCGCCGGCCGGGAGCTACGATCTGGCCCGAGCGCGCCAGCACATCTATGGCAGCGAGCAGCCCAGGCGCCGGGTGCCGCCGGCGGCGCCACAGTACTTCGATTCGAAGACACGCGCCGCCTGGCCGTACGCGGCGTTGCGCCTGTTGCCGGGCATTCTCGAGTCGCTGCCGCAACAGACCCGCGTGCTGATGGTCTTCGTGCCCTACCATCGTTACGCCCAGCCGCTGGCGGGCACGGCGGCTCATGCGCGCTGGCAGGAATGCAAGCGGCGGGTCACGACCTACGCACTCGCCCGTGACGACAGCCACGTGATCGACTTCATGATCGATTCAGCGATCACCCGTGAGGATCGCAACTACTGGGATTCCCTGCACTACACCGCGGAGATCGGTCACGAGCTGGTTCGGCTGATGGCCGCGGTCCTGGAACAGGGACGTGGCATCGAGGATCGGGTCGAGCTGCTCACCGCGCGGTGACGGGACCCGCGCCGAATACGGAGAAGGCACCTGGGAGACGGGATCTGGGAGATGGGATCTGGGAGATGGGATCTGGGAGATGGTGTCGGGCCGGCTTGCCTCAGTGCACACCCTCGTTCAGCTCATCCAGCTGGCGGCGCGCCAGCACCAGGTCGTGGCCATACAGGCCTTCATTGAAGCGATTCACGTGTTCACCGAGCAGCTCGCGTGCCGCTTCGCAGCGACCCTGTCCGGTCCACAGTCGAGCGAGGCTGCAGGCCGCCCGCAGTGCCCAGGCGCGAGCGCCCTGGGTTTCGGCGCGTGCCAGCGCGGACTCGTACAGCGACGCCGCTTCGGAGTGGGCCGGGGCGCCGTCACGGCCTAGCAGGTACTCGCCCTTGAGCCTGTACAGCTCGGCCTCGTAGTAGCCCTCACCGGTGCGTCTGGCGGTGTCGATGGCTTCGTCCAACTGCTGCAGCGCGAGCTGATACTGACCGCTCAGCGCCAGGCACTCGGCCAACAGCGCGATGAAGTTCGGCACCACGATACCCGAGTGCTGGGCCCGGTAATCCCGTAGCGCGCCGTCGAGCCGCTTCATGCCGCTCGCCACTTCGCCCTGTCGCGCCGCGGCCCAGCCGTCGATGATGGAGACAATCGAGATCCACAGTGGGAAGCCGCCATAGTCATTGGCCAGCCGCAGGGTCTGCGCGGCGCGCTCACGGGCGTCGTTGGTTTCGCCACGATGCTGATGGAGCATGGTCGACAAAGAGAGCGCCTGGGCGTGTGAGAAGGGATGTGAGAGATTGGCGGCGAGCTCGATGCCACGGTTCATGATCGCCTTGGAACGCTCCGGATAGCCGAGGAACCACAGGGTCTTGCCCAGATAGCAGTTCGACGCCACCGCCGGGTCATTGGCGAACTCGAGCGCATGCGATCGGTAGGTACGGTCGGCGCACAGCTCCAGCGCCCGTTCCAGCTCCGATCTGGAGCGCTCGAACTCACCGCGGTAGAGGGCCGCAGTGCCGAGCAGGCGGTGTGCCTCGATGTGCAGACCGCTGCGTCCGTCGCGCTCCGCGAGGCGGGCCATCTCGCCGGCCAGGTCGACGATCCGATCCAGATCGGCGCGCACGAAGTGATAGGCGAACAGCCCCCGGATCGTGAAGGCCGAGGCGCTGACGTCGTCATCGCCGTGTAGCAGCTCATGGGCGCGTGTGTAGGTCTGTTTGACACGCTCCGATGCCGAGCCCTGGGTCGAGATCATCACCGGTCCCAGCGCCAGCTGCAGCTCGAGCTCGCTGGTGCGTCGTTTCTCGGGCTCGAGGTGCTCGACCAGCGTCAGCCCGTTGCCCAGGCACTGCGCGGCTTCGTCCAGAGCCGAATGCTCGCGAGCTTTCTTGCCGGCCTGCAGCCAGTAGCGCACGGCCTCCCTGTAACGCTGTCCCAGGCTGTTGTGACGAGCCAATACCTCCGGCTCGTGCTCGGCAACCTCCGGAAACTCGTTCTCCAGGGTGTTGGCGATGCGCCGATGCAGACTGATCCGGCGGGCCTCGCTGAGATTGAGGTAGGCGGCGTCCTGGACCAGCGCGTGCTTGAAGGCGTAGGTCGCGTCGGGTGGTATGCCACGCGCGAAGATCAGCTCGGCCTGCTGGATCAGGGCCATCGCCTGCTGCAGGCGCTCGTGGGGCATGCCGGATACCGCCTGCAGGTGTTCGTAGGAGAACTGGCGGCCGAGCACCGCGCCCAGATGCGCCACCTCCTTGGCCGGACCCAGCCTGTCAAGTCGAGCCATCAACGAGTCCTGCAGCGTTATCGGCACCTCGACATTGCCCGAGGCCTCGTCGAAGGTATCGGACCCGCCGGATGCCGAGCCCTGCCGCGCGGCATCAGCGCGGGTCTCGAGCACGGCCTTGGTCAGCTCCTCGATGAACAGCGGGACGCCATCGGTGTGCTCGATGATGCGCCGCCGGGCCGCGGCCGGCAGTTCGCGATTGCCCGCCACGCTGATCATCAGTCGTTCGGCGCGATCCTCGTCCAGACCGTCGAGCATGATGGTATGCACATGCGGCAGGTCCGGCAGCTTGACCGGCGAGTAGGTCCGGGCGGTGACCAGCAGCAGCACCGGCTGATCGACGATGTCCCTGACCAGATGATGCATGAGCAACGTGGTGCTGGCATCGCACCATTGCAGATCCTCGAGGATGCCGATCAGGCTGCGGCGCACGCAGACGGCACGCATCTCGTCCAGCACCGCCTCGATTACCAGATGGGTCTGGCGGCTCGCTGTCATCGAGCCGAGCGGGTAGCGCTTGCAGGGAATGTCGAGCAGATTGGCCAGCACCGGGATCAGCTGGTGGTAGCGCGCAGCGGAACTCTTGAAGGCCGCCTCCAGCTTGTCCAGCTTCGTATCGGAGCCGTCTTCGCGGGTCAGCCCGGCGACCGTGCAGACGTACTGCAGGACCGGATGGAACACCCGCGAGGTGCGATGCGGTGACGTCACGTACTGGCACAGATGGGTGCTCTCGGTGCGCAGCCGATTGAGCAGCTCGTGGGCCAGGCGCGACTTGCCGATGCCCGGCTCGCCGCGCAGCACGACCACCTGGCCGCGACCGCGACGGGCCTTCTGCCACAGCGCCTCGACCTGGGCCAGCTCGAGCTCACGGCCGAGCATCGGCGTCAGACGTTGGCCGAACAGGCGCGCCTCCAAGCGGGTGCTACCAGGACGCTCGCGGAGCACGCGCCAGGCCTGAACCGGCTCCGGGATGTTCTTCAACGACAGTCGCCCGAGATCGGCGTACTCGAACAGGCCACCGACGAGGCGCCGCGTGGATTCGGCGATGACGACGGTATCGGCGGCCGCGTGATCCTGCAGTCGGGAGGCCAGTGCCGGGGTGGTACCGATCGCGGCCTGCTCACCCACGGTGCCGGTACGATGAGTCGTGACCACCGGACCGGTGGCTATACCCACCCGGACCCGGACGCGTGCATCGCAGCGGCCGCTCATCAGCTCACCAGCATCGCGGGCCATCTCCAGACCGGCCAGCACCGCCCGTTCGGCATCGTCCTCATTGGCTTGCGGAAAGCCGAAGTACAAGGTCGCGCCGTCGCCGGAGAAACCCTCGACGCGTCCGGCATAGCGGCTGGCGATGGCCTTGCAGTAGTCCTGAAAGTGCAGGATCACCTCGAGCATGGCCTCGTTTCCCAGGCGATGACCGAGCCCGGTCGAGTCGACGATGTCGCAGAACAGCACGGACAGATTGCGACGCTCGACGTCGTAGGCACGTTCACGTGCTCTGGGCCCATACCCGTCGTCTGCAGTCGCCGAGGCTCGGGCCGGCTCGGTGGACAGCGTCGGGCCCTGAAGCCTGGCCAGCCCGTCGAGGATCTTCTTGCGTGAACCCAGGCGAATGTCGATCCGCTCCAGGTCCTGCTCGTTGAGCAGTCGGAGCGCATCCATGTCGATCTCCTCGCGATGGAAGAGCTCCCGCAGATGACCGAGACCGAGCCCGGTGAGAAACGCATCGATCGTCATGTCGTCGATCGTCATCATCGTGAGCGTCCCGCTCGTGCCTGTTGTCGTTATCGGGGCCGTCACCGGGGCCGTCACCGGGGCACCGCACCCGGGACCGTCCGGTCCAGGGTTGCGATGGGCCAGGGTTGCCATGGTGATGAACGCGCCGGGTGACACGCCAGCCTGAACCAGAGTTTCGCCCGAAGCCGGTCAGTATGACAAACGGCCGAGGCACGGGTTCGGCAGTCGGCCGAGCAGCACGTTGGTCACACCGACGAGGGTGGGGTCACACCAGCGAGGGTGGGGTCACACCAACGAGGGTGGGGTCATACCAGCGAGGGTGGACTCAGCGACTGGACAGGGCGCGAGTCTGGTCGATCAGCGCGTACAGCGCCTCGGGATTGCGCGAGAACAACCGAGCCTCCTCCCTGGCCTCGGTGGCGATCCGGTCCAGATACAGCTCCGCATCCGGAAGGCATCGGCTGAAGGCCTGCGCGAGCCGGTCGTAGTTCGATTCGTTGGGGTTCGCGAACTCCCGCGCAACCGCCGGATCGCGTATCGCCAGGGCCGCTGGCAGGGTCAGGATGCCGTCGCGTATGTCCTCGTTGCCGCCGCCACCCAGGGCCTCTCCGCCACGCACGTCGCCGACGTCGTCACAACCGTGGTAGAGCACGCCGAGCAGGTGACCGAACTGCCGCAGCCGCTGGCTGCGGTCGCCCAGACAGGCGCAGATCTCGAACATGCTGCCGGTGTCCTCACCAGCGATGCG
>JAGRHX010000309.1 GCA_020444775.1 Gammaproteobacteria bacterium | reverse complement strand
GCCTGGATGGTCACGTCCAGGGCGGTGGTCGGCTCGTCGGCGATGATGAGCTCGGGCTCGTTGAGCATCGCAATCGCGATCGCGACCCGCTGACGCATGCCACCGGAGAACTGATGCGGATAGGCATGCAGGCGCTCATCGGGTGAGGCGATGCCGACCTTGACCAGGCCCTCGCGGGCGCGTTGGTAGGCAGCAGCGCGGCTGACGTCGGCGTGCGCCCGAATCGCTTCGATCATCTGGGTGTCAATGCGTAGCACCGGGTTCAAGGTCATCATCGGGTCCTGGAAGATCATCGCGATCTTCGACCCTCGCAGGCTGCGCAGGTGTTGCTCGCTCTGCCCGACCAGCTCCTGGCCCTGGAAGCGGATGCTGCCGTCGACGATGCGTCCCGGCTCGTCGACCAGCCCGATGATCGAGAAGCCGGTCACCGACTTGCCCGAGCCGGATTCGCCGACCAGGCCCAGGATCTCGCCCTTGGCGACGCTGAAGGAGACACCGTCCACCGCCTTGACCACACCCGCCTTGGTGAAGAAATGCGTGCGCAGCTCCTCGACCACCAGGGTCTGGTTGGTGGATGGGCTCACCGCGCCCGCGGCGGCGTGGGAACGCTCGGAATTCGTGCTCGTCACTGGCTCATCGCTCGAGTCGGGGGTTGAGCACGTCACGCAGCTGGTCACCGACCAGATTGATGGCGACGATGGTCACCAACAGCGCTACGCCCGGGAACATGCTGATCCAGTACTTGCCGCTCAGCATGTACTCGAAACCGTTGGAGATGAGCAGACCCAGCGAGGGCTCGGTTTGCGGCAGACCGACGCCGAGGAAGCTCAAGGTCGCCTCCAGCGAGATGGCATGCGCGGTCTGCAGCGTGCCGACCACGATCAGCGGCGCCAGGCAGTTTGGCAACAGATGCCGGAAGACGATACGACTGTGCGACAGCGCCAGGCAGCGGGCCGCCTCCACGTACTCCTTCTGGCGCTCGACCAGCGCGGTGGCGCGCACGGTCCGCGCGTAGTAGGCCCATTGCACGGTGACCAGCGCGATGATGACCTTGTCCACGCCCTTGCCGAGTATGGATATCAATACCAGCGCCACCAGGATGGCCGGAAAGCTGAGCTGCAAATCGACTACGCGCATGATCAATGTGTCCACGCGGCCGCCGAAGTAGGCGGCCGCGAGACCTATGGCCATGCCGATGGCGAGGGCGATGACGCCGCTGGTGACGCCTACGCCCAGGCTGATCCGCAGTCCGTAGAAGATGGCGCTCAACATGTCGCGTCCGGCGCCATCGGTGCCGAGCCAGAACTTCATGCCCTCGAACGACTCCTCACCGGGCGGAAGCCGGGCGTCCATGATCGTCACCTGGGCCAGATCGTAGGGATCCTGTGGCGACAGCCAGGGCGCGAACAGCGCGATGAAGACGATGGCGATGAGGGTCGCGAAGGCGACCACCGCCACCCGGTTCTCGCAGAAGTCCGAGACGAAACGCGCCAGCGGGGTCTGCACGCGCACGGGGCTCGCTTCGGTAGCGAGTGGAACATTCTCACTGACGGTGCTCATGCGCCGGCGTCCTTCAGTCGAACCCGCGGGTCGAGCAGCGAGTAGACGATGTCGACCACGAGATTGATGGTGATGAACATGACGACGGTGATGATCAGGTAGGCGACCACCACCGGCCGATCCAGTAGCTGGATCGAGTCGATCAGCAGCTTGCCCATGCCGGGCCAGG
>JAGRHX010000308.1 GCA_020444775.1 Gammaproteobacteria bacterium | reverse complement strand
AAGCCGATCTTCGAGCCGGTGAACAGATGCACCGTCTGGTCCGGGGCCATGGCGATGAACGGCTTGGGTCGGTCCTCGGCGCGCGCGAAGCTGATGTACACGTACGGCGCGTCCTCGACGATCAGCACGCCTTCCTCGCGGGCAATTGCGAGTATCGCCTCGCGGCGCGTCTGACTGAACGAGAAGCCGGCGGGATTGTGACCGTCCGGGACCGAGTAGTAGAACGGCACCAGATAGCCGGCCTCGCGTGCGGCGTGTATCTGAGCCCGGAACTGGTCAGGTATCGGTCCCTCGGCGTCCATCTCCACGCTGTAGATGCTCGCATGCTGACACAGCGAGACGCGCGCGGTGAATCCCGCGTAGGTCGGCGCGTCGGTCAGATAGGCAACCGGGTCACCGGCGCGTTCGAACAGCGAGCAGATCAAGTTGATGCCGCCGGTGGCGCCGATGGTCGGTATCAGCTGGTCGGGATCCAGGCTCACCCCCCAGTCCTTGCCATAGGCATGCGCGAAGGCCTCGCGTGCACCACGCGGCCCCAAGGTGTCGGTATAGGCATAGCACTCGCGCAGATACTCCGGAATCTGGTCGGGGTCGTTACGGCCCTCGCCCGCGTCCAGATGCGCGAAGTAGTCCTGCTGGTGCTGCAGGAAACGGCGCGGGTCGGTCACCTCGGGGTGCGGATAGCCGGCACCCAGATGATGGATCTTCAGACCCTTGCTGGCCGCGAGGCTGCGCAGCTTGGGCAGGGATGCGGCCATCTTGCGGGTCACCGAGACGGGCTGCAGTCGGACGTTGCTCGCTTTGAGGTTGGTCATGGTTGGCTTCGGGCGTCGGTCGTGTGTCTTGATGATCGTGCGGCTGGCTTTGGGCTTCGGTGACCGTGCCAGCCTGTCTCAGGCTGGCATTGCGCAGCCAGGCAGGAGGCAGCCGCGCTGGCGCTCAGGCCGGCTGCTTCGCGCACAGCGTATCCAGATGGGTGTTGCTGTCGCCATAGGCCACCGCCGCGGCATGGATGCGCTTGTGCAGGCGGTGCAATGGATGCTCTTCACAGTAGCCGATGGCGCCCAACACCTGGTGCGCGTGGCGAGTAAGGTCGAGGGTCGCATCACTGGCGTAGGCCTTGGCCATCGCCACCCAGCGCGCCCCGTCCTCGTCCTGATCAAGATGCCAGGCGGCCCTATAGCTGATCAGGCGAGCGCCCTCGAGGTTGCGCAACATGTCCGCGCAGCGATGGGCGATGGCCTGGAAGGCGCCGATCGGTTGCCCGGATTGTACCCGAGTGCGCGCATGCTCCACGCCGATGTCTAGGACCCGTTGGGCAAGGCCGACCATCTCCGCGGCGCTGCCCAGCGCGCCCATCGTCAACGCCTTGCGCAGCGCGTGCAGGGCGTTCGGGCCTCGTCCGAGCACGTCATCCCCGGCATGGGTCAGACCGTCCAGGCGCAGCTCATGGACCACCTCGCCGCTCAGGGTGGGTAACGGCGTGCTGCGCTCGAGCAATGCACCGGCGGGCATCGACAGCACCAGCGGTGCATCGTCGTCCGCCGTCGAACAGATCAACAACACCTGCTCGGCGAGCTGCAGGTCACGGACGAATCGGCATTGACCGCTCAGCCGGCCGGCGACCGCGGTCGCAGACCCGGCCGAGCGCGGTTGCCAGTCGAGCCCGTCGGCATCACAGGCGACGGTGGCGATACAGCTGCCACGCGCGATCGAGCTCAGCAGCTCAGCGATACGCATGGCTTGCCCGGACCCGGGTCCAGGCGTGGCCCCCCGGTCGGTCGTGGCCTCCAGTCCGCGCAGCAGGGTCGCGGCGACCAGCGCGCTGGACAGGTAGGGGGACTGATGGGCGACCAGCCCCATCTGCTCCATGAGCAGCACCGCCTCCATGGCGCCCGCGCCGATACCGCCGTGGCGTTCCTCGACCAGCAGCCCGCACCAGCCCAGATCCGCCATCGCCTGCCAGCGCGTGCGGATCTCGTCGAGGTCCTGGCGCCACACGCCGAGCACGTCGGGCATGCCGGCATCGCGTCCGTCCGGGCCGGTACGCAGGAACTCGCGCGCGCTGTCGACCAGCAGACGTTGACTGTCGTCGAGCTTCAGATCCATCGACCCTACCCGTGCAATGGATGTCAGGCCCGTCGTGCCCGGGGCAAGCCCAGGCCGCGGGTCGCCACGGTCGTGCGCAGCACCTCCGAAGTGCCACCGGCGATCGTCTGGCCCATGCTGCTCAGATACAGGTGGCGGATCTCACCGTCCAGCTGCTCGTGAGGCGCGCCTTCGGCGAGGGTGCCATGGGGTCCGAGCAGCTGCATGCCGAAGGCCGCGATCTTCTGGCCCAGCTCGTCCGCCTGCACCTTGTACAGCGCGGTCTGGTACGGGGTGTCGTCACCGTCGCGCAACAGGCAGCCGCAATGCCAGAACAGCGTGCGCACGACCTCGACCTCGGTGCGCAGACGGGCGAATCGGCGTCGTGTCTCACTGTCCGACCAAAGAGATGCGCCGCCAGCTCGCTGCTCGCGGGCGAAGCGCTCGAGCCTGTCGAGAATACGCGCCAGGGCCGGGCCCTTGTAGAAGCGCCCCCAGAAGCGATCGCTGTCAAGGCCCTTTAGCAGCACCGCGAAGCCGGCGTTCTCCTCGCCCAGTCTATGGTCCTGATGCAGCTCCACGCCATCCAGGAACACTTCGTGGTGGTACACCGCGCCCGCCATGCTGCGGATCGGCTGGATGCTCAGGCCCGGCGTGCCGTTCGGCAGGGCGAACATGGTGACGCCCTGGTGCGCGCGTGCCTGCGGATCGGTACGTGCGAGCAGCAGACCGATGTCCGAGACACCGGCGTGACTGGACCAGATCTTGTGCCCATCGATGCGGTAGCGGTCACCCTGGCGTGTGGCGCGGGTGCGCAGGGCGAGCAGATCCGAGCCGGCCTCGGGCTCGCTGAAGCCCTGCCAGAAGAGGATCTCGCCGCGCCGTATCGCCGGTAGCAGTTCGCCGCGTAGCCGTTCGGAGCCGAAGCGGATGACTACCTCGGCGGCCTGGTCCACGCCCACCAGCGGTCCGAAGGGCGCACCGGCCAGCGCCAGCTCCTCGAGCAGGATCAGCTTGTAGGAGAAGGGCTGTTCCTGACCACCGATCGACGCCGGCCAGGTCAGACCGATGAAGCCCGCGGCGCCGAGCGCCCGCATGAAGCTGCGTGAATGGGCGCCGGCACCGTAACCGCCGTCCATGCCATCGTGCTCGAACCCGGCCGGTGGATTGGCCTCGATGAAGGCCCTCACCCGATCGCGGAACGCGCGCTCGTCGCTGCTGAAGCTGAAGTCCATCTGCCCTCCCGCGGCGGCCGGCGTCACGCCAGCCCGCTTGCACAGGATGTGTTGCGAGTGGCCAATATAGGCCAGCGGGGGCCCTGCGGGGAATCACCCGGCAGCCCCGAACAGCGGCGATGGCGCGGATTCCGGACTAGACGGCCCGCACCAGCACGTGGCGCTTCTTGCCGGCCGACAGCTTGAGGGTGTCCTCGGCGTCCAGGTCGGCCAGGGTCACGGTGCGCGTATCGTCTTCGATGGTGTGGTCGTTGAGTCGACCACCGTCGCCCTTGATCAGCCGGCGTGCCTCGCCGTTGCTGCGGGTCAGCCCGGCTTCGGTGAACAGCACGAAGGCCGGCAGGCCTTCGGCGAGCCGCTCGCGGGCGATGTCGATGGTCGGCAGGCCCTCGTCGCGTCCCGCCGCGCCGAAGGTCGAGGCGGCGGTCTGCTCGGCGGCACGGGCCGCGGATTCGCCGCGACACAGGCGGGTGGTCTCGAAGGCGAGCACGCGCTTGGCCTCGTTGATCTCCTGCCCCTGCAGCGCACCCAGACGACGCACCTCGCTCATCGGCAGCTCGGTGAACAGGCCCAGGAAGCGGGCAACGTCGGCATCGTCGGTGTTGCGCCAGAACTGATAGAAATCGTATGCGCCAAGGCGTGCCTCGTTGAGCCAGATCGCGCCCTGCGCGGTCTTGCCCATCTTCGCCCCCGAGGCGGTGGTGATAAGCGGCGTGGTCAGGCCATACAGGCTGGCGTCGTCGACCCGGCGTGCCAGCTCGATACCATTGACGATGTTGCCCCATTGATCCGATCCACCCAGCTGCAGCCGGCAAGCGTAGCGGCGGCTCAGCTGCATGAAATCGAAGGCCTGCAGGATCATGTAGTTGAATTCGAGGAAGGTGAGCGGCTGCTGGCGTTGCAGACGCACCTTCACCGAATCGAAGGTCAACATCCGGTTGATGGTGAAATGCCGTCCGTAATCGCGCAGGAAGCCGATGTAGTCGAGCCCGGACAGCCAGTCATCGTTGTTGACCATCTGCGCAGGTGGTGCGCCGATCGGGATGCCGACCGGCCAATCGGCGCCGTCGAAGCCGAGCAGGGTCTGGAAGATCCCCTGGATCGAGGTGATGTTGGCGGCGATGCTGTCGTCATCGAGCAGCTGCCGGCTCTCGTCCTTACCGGACGGATCGCCGACCTTGGTGGTGCCCCCACCCATCAGCGCCAGCACCCGATGGCCGGTCTGCTGGGCCCAGCGCAGCATCATGATCTGCACCAGGGAGCCGACATGCAGGCTGTCCGCGGTCGCGTCGAAACCGATGTACACCGTGACCGGCGGCTTGCACAGGAGGGCGTCCAGCCCCTCGAAATCGGTGCACTGGTGGATGAATCCACGCTCATCCAGCGTGCGCAGGAACTCGCTTTTCAGCTCACTCATCTGAAGAACCTGAAAGACCCGTGCGAATCGGGTGATGGTGACTCGGTTGATGGGGCGGGGTTGATACACCAGGTCGCGTGTGCCGGTGCCCGGTACCGCCGGCGCGCTTGCTGCCGCGCGCATGCGCACGGCACCCGGCAGCAGCTCGAGAAGGGCGATGCGCAGACCGACCGTGCCCGGTCGGCACCAGGCCGTTGGCGCCTATAGCGACCCGACATTCTGACGGAAGCGCTGCATGCCGCGCAGCCAGCGATCGTAGTCGTTGACCTTGCGGCGCATGTACTCGAGCACTACCGGATGGGGGAGGATCAGGAATTCCTCCCGGTCCATGGTGTCGATCACGCATTCAGCCAGTTGTTCCGGCTCGATCATACCGTCCACGCTCGCTACCGAGACGTCGCGTCCCTGGGTCATGGCAGTACGTACCGCCTGCGGACACAGTACCGAGACCCGCACGCCCTTGGGACCATAGGCGATCGCCAGCCATTCGGCGAAGGCGACCGCGGCATGCTTGCTGACCGCATAGGTGGCCGAGTTGACGTGGGTCAGCAGCCCGGCCGCCGACGCGGTGTTCACCAGATAACCGGAGCCACGCTCGGCCATGCCCGGTGCTACGGCCCGCGCGGCGTAGACGTGGGCCATGACGTGGACGTCGAAATTCAGCCGCCACTCCTCGTCCGGGGCATTCTCGTCGCCGATCGCGACCACCCCGGCGTTGGAGCAGAAAATGTCGATAGGGCCCAGCTGCTGCTCGGTCTGCGCGACCAGGCGCTGGATATCGTCCTCGCGGGCGACGTTGCACGGCATCGCCAGCGCGCCCAGCTCGTCGGCCAGCGCCTGCAGGGGTTCGGCCTGCAGGTCGGCAATCGCGACTGCTCGGGCGCCTTCGGCCACGAAGCGACGCGCCAGCGCTCGACCGATACCGCTCGCCGCGCC
>JAGRHX010000307.1 GCA_020444775.1 Gammaproteobacteria bacterium | reverse complement strand
AACGCGACACACTTCTGTCCGGCGCGGACAGCCTCGAGCAGCGTCTGGATTTCCTACGCTATCAGCTCGAAGAGCTGGATACACTGGCCCTACAGCCAGGCGAGATCGAACAGCTCGAGGCCGAGCTCAAGCGTCTGTCGCACGCTGACGAGCTGATGGCCCAGGGCCACCGGCTCCTCGAGCTGCTCAGCGACGACGAGCAAAGCGCGGCCGGTGCGCTGGCCCAGGCCTGTAGCCGACTACAGTCGCTGTCGCGGTTCGAGCCGCGTCTCGGCAGTGCCCTGGAGCTTTTCGAGCAGGCTCGCATCAACCTCGACGAGGGGACCAGCACGCTGCGTGACGCCCTCGACGCTGTCGAGCACAACGAGGCTCGCCAGGCCGAGGTCGAATCACGGTTGAGCGCCGCGCACGAGCTGGCGCGCAAGCATCGTGTACAGCCCGAGGCGCTGTGCGAGCGGCACAGCGGTCTCAGCGAAGAGGTTGCGAGCCTCGAGCAATCCAGCCAGCGACTGCGCGAGATCGACACAGCGCTGGGCAAGGCCAGCGAGGCCTATCTGCGCTGCGCACGCAAGCTCAGCAAAGCGCGCCATGGCGCCGCCAGGCAGCTCGCCGATCGGGTCAGCGAGCGTCTGGGCACGCTCGGCATGGCCGGTGCGCGGCTCGCCGTCGAGGTGCACAGCGCGGACCCACCGCGTGTCACCGCGCACGGCATCGACGAGGTCGAGCTGACCGTCGCCACCAATCCAGGCCAGCCGTTCCAACCCATTGGGCGGGTAGCCTCGGGAGGCGAACTGTCACGAATCGCGCTGGCCATCCAGGTCGTCGCGGTGCACGACAGCAGCGTGCCGACCCTGGTCTTCGACGAGGTCGACGTCGGCGTCGGTGGCAAGACCGCCGAGGTGGTGGGACGCAACCTGCGTGCCCTCGCCCGGACCCGCCAGGTGCTGTGTGTGACCCACCTGCCACAGGTCGCCTCGCAGGCCCATCACCAGCTGCTCGTGCACAAGCAGAGCGAGCGCAGCGCGACTCGTTCCAGCCTCGAGCCACTGACCGGCGAGACCCGAGTCCGCGAGCTGGCGCGCATGCTGGCTGGCGAAGAGATCACCGAGCAGGCGCTAGCCCATGCTCGCGATCTGCTGGAGCGCGCGGCTAGAGCGTCCGCGGATCCCAAGGCGAGCTGAAGCCCGGCGTGCGTCGGGGTCGTCGAAACGCACGCTCACGCGGTCGGCCGGCAGGCTTGCCGGCGACTGACTTCGGGTAGACTTCCACGCTGGATCCAACCGCCAGATTCGACACATGCCCATCGGTTCACCAACCGTCCACGCCCATCTCCACCGCTTCACGCTGCCGTTGCTGCTGGCGCTCAGCACGCTCTGGCTGGCCGGCTGCGGTGTCGCCGAGAAGACCTTCGAGACTGCGCACTCGCTGCTCCCCGAGGTCGAGTCGCTCCCAGAGCTGCCGGGGGTGTATCGGTTGGACATACAGCAGGGCAACATCATCACCCAGGACATGATCGACCAGCTGCGCGTCGGCATGGAACCGCGCAAGGTCCGCTTCATCCTCGGCACGCCATCGCTGGTCGATACCTTCAACGCCAATCGCTGGGACTACTACTACAGTCTCAAGCGCGGTACCCGTGATCCGGAGGTACGACGGGTCTCGGTCTATTTCGACAATGCCGGGCTGCAACGGCTCACGACCTACGGCGAGATACCCAAGGGCGACAACGCATCGGGCGACGGCCCACGCAAGGAGCGGGTGGTCGTGGTGCCGCCACGAACCGACGACGGCACGATATTCGGCTCGCTGTTCGGGCTGTTCACCGGCGACGACCTGCCGCCCTTGCCTGAAGCCGACACGGCGAAGACCGAACCGAGCGACCGCGAGGCCGCGAGTGTCTCAACCGACGCCCCGGCCGACAGGCGGACCGACAGCAATGACACCGCTTCTGGCAGCGCGGTGGGACTCGAGCCCACCGCCGACTTGCGACCAGCAGTGACGGCGGCGGAGGCGGCCGCCAATGACGGACCGCAATTCCTGATCGCCAATCAGCCCGAGAGCGACGCGAGCGGCGAGCGCGCTGCCGCCAACGACGACAAAGTGCCTGCGCCCGATGTCGGGTCAGCGTCCGCGCCGCCAGCGACGCCGAGCACAGAGGACGATGAGCAGGTCAGCTGGTTCGGGCGCATGCTGCGAGACATCGGCCTGTCCGGCCAGAGCAGCGACAGCACGCAGTGAGCGGAGAGCAGCATGCAGGCCATCTGGACCATTCTCTATGACATTGCCAGCGAGGAGCGTGAGCGCTATCTCGCCTGGTTCCACGACGTGCACATTCCGGAGAAGCTGGCCCGCCCTGGCTACACCTGGGCCGCGCACTACGCCTGCGTGGACAATGCCGATGCAGCAACGACCGGCTTCATCGCCTTGTTCGGCGCCGAGAGCTCACGGGTGCTTCACAGCCCGAGCCCCGCGCAGATCAAACCGACCCAGACCGAGCTGACCCGTTCGATGATGGGGCTGAGAATCGAGCCCCGGGTCGGCATCCTGATCGAGGAATGGCGCTGCGTCGGCCGGGCTGGCTGCGGCCTGCTCATCAACGACCAGGTGGACGCGCCCGCCATCCGCCTGGACTGTCTGGATGCCGTGGGCGCCGACGAGGATCTACACGCCTGGTGCGCCCAGCAGCATGCGCCACGCATCGGCGGCAGCGACGGCTGCACGGCCGTGCACAAATTGAGGGCCAGCTCGGGTGCGTTGCCACACGCGGTGCTCCAGCAGTTCCGGAGCGTGGCCCATTGCACTCAAGCGAACGAGGCGGACATGGACGACGCCTGGACCGGACGGGTCGAAGGGTACGTTGCGCGTCCGGCCGGCGCGCCGCGTATCGCACGGCGGATCTGGCCGCTTGTCGACGACTGAGTGCGGCAAGACCTTCGCGGCCCGCCCATCGATACCGCCCTACCTACGAGGAGCACAGCTGACATGAGCTCGAGCGGCAGAGTCGCCCTGGTGACCGGCGGCGGACGTGGCATCGGCCGGGCAATCGCGCTCGGCCTTGCCGCCGACGGCAACGATCTCGCGATCAACTATCGCAAGGACGCCGAGTCCGCCGCGGCAGTGGTCTCTACCATCGAAGCCATGGGTCGCCGCGCACGCGCCTACCCGGCATCGGTCGACGATTTCGAGGCCGACGCCCGAATGATCGCCGCCATCGAAGCCGATCTCGGTCCGATTGGGATCCTGGTCAACAACGCCGGCATTGCCAGCCGTGGCCAGTCGGTTGTCGACACCGAGCCTCGCGAGCTGGCCCGCGTGCTCGGCACACACGCCTTCGCCGCGCACTATCTGAGCAAACTGGTGATCCCGAGGATGCGCACGCTGGAGCGCGGCGACATCATCATGATCAGCAGCGTCGCGACCCGATCACTACGCGGCAACGGTGCGCCCTACAACATGGCCAAGGCTGCGATGGAGGCACTCGCCTACACGCTCGCAAAGGAAGAGCGTCCACACGGGATCAGGGTCAACATCGTCGCACCGGGTCTGGTGGAGACGGAGATGGGCAGGCGTTTGATGCGCGCCTCGGCGGGCGTTGACGACATTCGCGAGCTGGATGCGCGGATGCCCTTCGGCAGGGTCTGTCAGCCCGAGGATATTGCCAACGCGGTACGTTTCTTCGTCTCGGCCCAGAACAGCTATATCACCGGCGAGCGGATCTATGTGGACGGCGGCGGACAGCAGCTGAATCCAGGGAACAGCTACTGACCACCAGCCCGCCGTGACCTTAGGGCCACACGCCGTCGCCGTGCCTCCTTGGGGTCGACCCGCAGCGGTCCGACCAGGTCCAAACGTTCGCCACCGTGCACCGCATACCCGGCGTCGACCAATCGGCCCGCGACCGCGATCTCGTAGCCGTGTTCGCACATCTCGGCGAAGGCATCGAGCAGACCGGATCGCTGCACGGCGTCCGCGGCGCTCGCGCCGCGCGGCACCGGCACCTGCACCACCTGCTGGCGGTGGCGATTGCCGCAGGCG
Source organism: Gammaproteobacteria bacterium (assembly GCA_020444775.1). The sequence goes on along the minus strand of JAGRHX010000307.1, from coordinate 1,323 downwards.
ACCTCGACCAGCACCAGGTCAGGCGGCGCCATATACGTTCTCGGCGCGCTTGCTGAAGGCTCCGACCATGGTATTGGCGATCTCGCCGAACACCGGCCCCAAGGTCTTGCGCAGCAGGAGCCCGGCAATCTCGAACTCGAGCTCCAACGTCACCTCGCAGCCACGACCTTCCGCCGTCGAGCCCCGGGGCTCGAACGTCCAGGAGCCCTGGAACTGGCTGAAGGGCCCGTCGACCAGGGTCAGGCTGATAGATTCGAAGGGACGCATGATGTTTCGGGTCGTCAACGACTTGCTGACCGGACCTCGTGCGATTTCCATGCGTGCGCAGACCTCGTTCTCGGCCGACTCCAGCACCTCCACCGAGCGGCACCAGGGCAGGAACTGCGGGTAGGCCTCCACGTCCGCGACCAAGCGGTAGATCTGTTCAGGACTATAGGGCAACAACGCGCTGCGGCTGATGCGCGTGCTCTTGGACGACTTGAAAATCACGTTTCGAGAACCGAACTGGAGGGACCATCGAGCGGGTAGGCAAGAATGTTAGCATAGCCTGCTGATGACCGATCCAAGCTTGGACTCATCGGCGTCCAAGCAGCACAAACGAGAGATCCCGTGGCCAAGGGCAAGAGCAAGAAGGGCAACACGAGCAACGTGATCGCGCTCAACAAGCGTGCGCGTCATGACTACTTCATCGAAGAGACACTCACCGCCGGGCTTGCGCTGGAAGGCTGGGAGGTGAAGAGCATGCGCGACGGTCGGGCCAACCTGACCGAGTCCTACGTGTTCATCAAGGACGGCGAGGCCTTCCTGTTCGGCGCCCATATCAGCCCGTTGACCTCCGCCTCCACGCACGTGAACCCGGACCCCATCAGAACCCGCAAGCTGCTGCTGAACCGCGCCGAGATCGCCAAGCTCATCGGCGCGGTGGAACGACGCGGCTACACGGTGGTGCCGCTGCGGCTGTTCTGGGTGCGCGGCATGGCGAAGCTGGACATAGGCCTCGCCAAAGGCAAGAAGCAGCATGACAAGCGAGCCTCCGAGCGCGAACGCGACTGGAAGCGCGAGCAGGAGCGGGTGCTGAAGGCGGGATGAGGGGATGACGTCCAGGTGGCCGCGGTTGGCATTGCAAATCCCGGACACCATCCCCATCTGACGTTCAACGCTTCGACAAACACCGGAACCTGGCTTAAGCTGATTGGCTCCGGCTGTTCGAAGCCGATTCTTTCGGGGGCGACCTGGCTTTGACGTGGGTGGCAAAACCCGAGGGGCATGCCGAGGTGCAGTGGACCTCGTAAAACTCTGCTGCAAACAACATAGTTGCCAACG
>JAGRHX010000306.1 GCA_020444775.1 Gammaproteobacteria bacterium | reverse complement strand
GCACCTTGTGCTTGACGAACTCGTCCTCGTAACGCAGTCCTTCCTCGTTCAGCACCCGGAAGTCGTCAACCACGACCGCGTTGTCCAGACTGCCGCCCAACGCGAGATTGTTCTGGCGCAGCCGCTCCAGATCCCCCATGAAGCCGAAGGTACGGGCCCGGCTCACCTCCTTTACGAAGGAGGTCGTGGAGAAATCCAGGCTCGCCGAGCTGGTGCACTCGCGGAACACCGGGTGGTCGAACTCGATGGTGAAGGAGACCTTGAATCCGTCGAACGGGTCGAAGCGGGCCCACTTGTCCCCATCCTCGACCATCACCGGGCGACGGATACGGATGAACTGCTTGGCGACCTGTTGTTCCTCGATGCCCGCGGACTGGATCAGGAAGACGAACGGCCCGGCGCTGCCATCCATGATCGGGACTTCCGGCGCACTGATGTCTACGTACGCGTTGTCGATACCAAGCCCTGCCATCGCCGACAACAAGTGCTCCACGGTCGACACCCTGATCGAGCCCCTGGCCAGGGTGGTCGAGAGCGTCGTGTCGCCGACGTTCTCCGGACAGGCCCTGATATCCACCGGCTCGTCCAGGTCGACCCTTCGAAATATGATTCCCGTATTGGGTTGCGCAGGGCGAAGTGTCAGATACACCTTGGCGCCGGTATGCAGACCGACGCCCGTCGCTCTGATGACGTTCTTCAACGTCCGCTGACGAATCATGAGTGCTGTGCTCCCCCCTGAGAACGCAATCTTGTATGCAACCTGGATTCGCACGAACTGAGTTCGACTGCGAACCGCCAGCCGCTCGGTTCGACGCGCGCGTATCGCCGTCGACTGGAGCCGGGGCGCCCGGATTGGCGCCGGTCATCGATGCGCTCGTCTAGGAAATCGGGCCTGTTGATGTTGTTCTTGCGCCTGATGGGTGCAACAGCGCTCACCCGCGCCGCCACGTCAATCATGAACAAGGAACCAGATTCTAACAGCCCCTTCCCGGACGGTTGCGTCTTCGCCTCTTGCGGCGCTCGCATGCCCGCCCATGCGGTCGCGGCCCCCAGATCGCCGCCACACGCGATGGTGGGCGAGTGTGCTGTCCACGACCCGGGCCTGGCCGACCCGAACTCGCGGGCCGACCCGAACTCGCGGCCGGACTGGAATCGCGCCATCCGCGCCGCTGACGCTTTCGATGCTGGCGACCTCTGAAGACCTGGCCGATGCTTCGGCGCCGGTGCCTTCGCCCCGGTCCGGGAACGGCTCGGGGGACGCCTTATGTGCTGCGGCTCCTGGTTATTCGCCGAAGTGTAGCATAGATCCGACAGTGTGAACTCAATCACGGTCACAGCGCCACACCTGTCGGCGCCGAGCCACCGACGCCATTCATCGTGCCGGCGCCTGACATGCACCAGCCTCGGCCCGGGCCACTTCGAGCCAAACGGGTATCGGCCCCACACCAGCCATGTCCGGCGCCGAACCAAGGCACGTACGCTCACGATCGCGATAGGCCGACCGACCCGCGGCGACTTCTGCCACGGGTCGGCTGCCGGCGTGATCCCGCGTCCACTGTCATGCCTCGACTGCGTTGGTCCGACGGCCAGACGGATCAGTCCGCCTGGCGACGCAGGAACGCGGGGATGTCCAGGTAATCATCGTCCCGCTCGTGTGACACCGAAGGCTCTTCCCGAACAGGCTGCGCACGCATCACGGTAGGCGTCTCGAAACGGCGGTAGTCGACCTCTGCCGAGGCGGCCGCGGGCACGGCTGCCGCCGGCGTAGGCACCACACGCAGCCCTGGGCTGCTCGGCTCGGTTTGATGGCGGGCCATCTCCTGACCGAGTCCGGTCGCAACCACGGTCACCCGCAGCTCGTCCTTGATGGACTCGTCCAACGCGGTGCCGATGACCACCAGGGCGTTCTCGGATGCGAAATCGCCGATGGCCTCGCCGACCGTCGCGAACTCGTCCATCGCCAGATCCGGCCCGGCGGTGACGTTGACCAGGATGCCCCGGGCACCGGCCAGATTGACGTCCTCGAGCAGCGGACAGGCGATCGCCGACTCGGCGGCCTTGCGTGCGCGATCCTCGCCGGTCGCCCGGCCCGAGCCCATCATGGCGCGTCCCTTCTCCGACATCACGGTCCTCACGTCCGCGAAGTCGACGTTGATCATGCCGGGTCGGGTGATCAGCTCGGCTATGCCCTGCACCGCGCCGAGCAGCACTTCATTGGCCGCCTTGAACGCGTCCTTCAGGCTGATCCCACGCCCCAGCACCGAAAGCAACTTCTCGTTCGGCACGGTAATCAGCGAGTCGACATGCTCGGCAAGTGACTCAATGCCTTCCTCGGCGATCTGCATGCGTCGCTTCAGCTCGAAGGGAAAGGGCTTGGTCACCACCGCCACGGTCAAGATGCCCATCTCCTTCGCCAGCTGGGCAATGACCGGCGAGGCACCGGTGCCGGTGCCGCCACCCATCCCGGCGGTGA
>JAGRHX010000305.1 GCA_020444775.1 Gammaproteobacteria bacterium | reverse complement strand
GCCCCTTCGATTGACTGGTCGAGCAGTGGACTGCGCGTCGCTGCATGTGCCGCATCGGTTGCCCGGGTGTCCCCGTCGCCCGTACCAACGGCCAGCAGGGCCGGCCCCGCCTCGCTCATCGTCGTGCGCACGTCGTTGAAGTCGAGGTTGATCGAACCGTTCTGGCTGATGATGTTCGAAATCGACTGGATCGCCTGCCTGAGCACGTCGTCCGCAGTCTCGAAGGCCTGCTCGATCGTCGCGTCCGGCGGACAGATTTCCATGAGCCGCGCGTTCGGGATCGCGATGAGCGTGTCGACCGACTCGCGGAGCCGCGCGAGGCCTTCTTCGGCCTGCTTTGTCCGGCGGGCGCCTTCCCAGGCAAACGGTTTGGTCACCACTCCGATCGTCAGGGCGCCGCACTCCTTCGCTACCTCGGCAACCACTGGTGCTGCACCGGTGCCGGTGCCGCCACCCATACCCGCGGTGATGAACACCATGTCGGCGCCCTCTAGCACCTCGACGATGCGGTCCCGATCCTCGAGCGCCGACTGACGTCCGACATCGGGGTTCGCACCCGCACCCAATCCCTTGGTCACATTGCTGCCAAGCTGCAGTGTCATGCGCGCCGAAGAGGCGCGCAGGGCCTGCGCGTCGGTGTTGGCACAGACGAAATCCACGCCTTCGATGTTGGTAGCGAGCATGTGCTCCACGGCATTGCCGCCACCGCCACCTACTCCGATTACGCGGATGACCGCGCTGCTGTTGCTATACGTATCCATGAGCTCAAACATCGGCTAGCCCTCCTGAACGCTCATAGTCCAGTATTGTTGGTCCGGTACCACTCCGACCGAAGCCTGTGCTCGGTCTGATTCGCCCGGCCCTGATCTTCCAATTCCACATCACCCGTCACCTGTCACCCCGTCGCCATCCCGGCAACTGAACACCGCTTTACCCCGCGGTGCTTGAAAATTCCCTTGAAACCAACTCTTCATTCGATTCAACACCGTCCGGAATCCGCCGCCACTCACGGGCTCCGGCGGCTTGGTGCTACTGCCGTTGCGTAAACCGAACTGCAGCAGACCGACCCCGGTTGCGTATATCGGATTGCGTACCACATCGGTCAGACCACTGACCTTGTGCGGGCTACCGAGTCGAACCGGCATGTGCAGGATCTCCTCGGCGAGCTCGACCAATCCCTCCATCTTGCTGCTACCACCGGTCAACACCATGCCGGCCGCAACCATATCCTCATAGCCAGAACGTCGCAGCTCGGCCTGCACCAGGGCAACCAGCTCCTCGTATCGAGGCTCTACCACCTCGGCGAGGGTCTGTCGGTGCAGTCGACGCGGCGGCCGGTCACCAACGCTGGGCACCTCGATGGTCTCGTCTGGCGAGGCCAGCGCGGCCAACGCGCAGGCATATTTGATCTTGATCTCTTCGGCGTGTGGCGTCGGCGTTCGCAGCAGATGCGCGATGTCGTTGGTCACCTGATCGCCGGCAATCGGCAGTGAGGCCGAATGGCGGATCGCGCCCTGCACGAACACCGCGATATCGGTGGTGCCAGCGCCCATATCGACCATCACAACGCCCAGCTCTTTCTCATCGGCGGTCAATGCCGCGGCGCTGGAGGCGATCGAGCTGAGCACCAGATCGTCTACCTGCAAGCCGCAACGGTTAATGCATTTGCTGATATTGGCCGCCGCCGACTGCGCGCCGACGATCAAGTGCGCACGCACCTCAAGCCGCACGCCGGACATGCCGACCGGGTGGCGAATGCCTTCTTGCGAATTGTCGACGATGTATTCCTGGGGAATCGCATGCAGGATTTTTTGATCAGACGGAATGGCCACGGCCTTGGCGGCTTCCA
>JAGRHX010000304.1 GCA_020444775.1 Gammaproteobacteria bacterium | reverse complement strand
GGCGTACAGCACGGCCAGGTTGTTGAACGGCTCGGGCAGCTGAGGGTGTTGCTGCGACACCGTCTTGAAGACCTCGACCGCCTCGTCGGTGCGGCCCAGACGAGTCAGGGCGACGCCCTTGAGCAGCTGTGGCTCGCTGGCCCGCGGAGATTGCTGGATGAGCGCATCCAGACGCTGTAACGCCTCGCCCGCGTCGCCGCTGGCGATCATCTGTCGGATCGCGTCCAGGGCGGCCAGCTGGCTGGCGTCCGCCGGGTCGCTGCTGTCCTCGGCGAAGCCCTGCTCCGCGACGCCGAGTGCGGACAGGATTGCTCCGCTGAGGCAGATCACCCGCAACAGGCGGAGGGCGAGGCCGCGCGGTCTCCCAGGGGGCCGCGGCGATCGTGCCGGGCGGCTTCGGTCGATGTGCCGATCAGGGTGTTGGTTCATGGGCCGCGCGGGTGCGTGCCTCGATGGCCTCGGCCTTGGCGAGCAGGGCGCTGGCCTGCTCGACGTGCAGGCCCTCGACCATGGCGCCGTCGACCACCACCACGCCGCGATGGTTGTCGTCGCCGCCGCTCTGGGCGGCACGCCAGGCCTCCACCACCCGCCGGGCATGGGCGAGATCGGCAGGGTCGGGGGCGAAAAGCCGATTGCTGGCGTCGATTTGATTGGGGTGGATGAGTGTCTTGCCGTCGAAGCCCAGGCTCCGGCCCTGCAGGCACTGCCGGGCCAGGCCTTCGGCGTCGGACAGATTGGCATAGACGCCGTCCAGCACGTCCAGTCCATAGCGTCGCGCGGCCAGCACGCACAGGCTGAGGGCCGTGAGCATGCCGTTGCGCTGCGGGTCGTGTGGTAGCTTCAGGGCCTTGGCCAGGTCGTTGGTGCCCATGACCAGGGCTCCCGCGGTCGGCCACAGCTCCGCGCAGGTACGGGCGATATCGTCGACCAGCGCGACACCCTCCGGGCTCTCGATCATCACCCACATGGCCAGCGGTGCGCCGTTGCCAGCGCCGTCACGGCCATGGGTCCCGCGGACGATCTGGCTCAGCTCATGCAGCTGAGCCGGGTTCTCGACCTTGGGCAGGACCAGACCGGTCAGCGTGCCGCGCCCCGCTTCGCCCATCAGCGCCTGGGCGTCGGCTTCGCCCCAGGGCGTGTCCAGGGCGTTGATGCGGACCATCACCTCGCGTGGCTGGTACCCACCGGCGCGTAGGGCCTGGATCACCTGCTCACGGGCCAGCTGCTTGGCCGCCGGCGCGACCGCGTCCTCCAGATCGAAGATCAGGCTGTCCGCGGCCAGGGTTCGGGCCTTGCTGAGCGCTCGGGCGTTGGCGCCCGGCATGAACAGCACCGATCGGCGAGGGCGGCTGTCGTGCATCGCTGAGAGACTCGTTGAAAACGGCGATGATAGCGCACCGTGCCCGCGAGCCTGTAGCGCGGTGCTCAGCTCAGGATCTCGCGACCAGCGCCTGCTCGGCCAGTTCCACCCAGTGACGTACCGGCAGCTCGGAGGCCTCGGCCAGGTGGTTGAGGCAGCCGATGTTCGCGGTGGCGATGAATTCCGGGCGGTTCGCCTGCAAAGCAGCCAGCTTGTTCGCGCGGAGCTGCGTGGACAGCGTCGGTTGCAGGATCGAATAGGTGCCGGCGGAGCCACAGCACAGATGCGCGTCCTGCACCGGCACGAGCTCGTAGCCGAGCCGGCCGAGGATCCGTTCCACCACGCCACGCAGCTGTTGACCGTGTTGCAGGGTGCACGGCGAGTGAAACGCAATGCGGGTTGGTGGCGTGTCGCGTTCATCGATCCGGGTGAAACCGAGCGGCAGCTCGTCGATCACCTCGCACAGGTCGCGAGCCAGCGTGCTGACACGCCGCGCCTTCTCGGCATAGCGCGGATCCTCGGCGAGCAGATGCGCATACTCCTTGACCATCACGCTGCAGGCGCTGGAGGTGACGATGATGGCTTCCGCGCCCGATTCGACCAGCGGCCACCAGGCATCGATGTTGGCGCGCATGCTGTCCAGCGCCCGCGCGGGGGCGGCCAGGTGATGCGCCACCGCACCGCAGCAGCCCGCGGCGGGCGCGCTCACCAGGCTGATCCCGGCGCGGTCCAGCAGACGCGCCGCGAAGTCGTTGATCTCCGGACCCAGCGCCGGCTGTACGCACCCTTCGAGCACGATCATGCGTCGCGCGTGCGCTGTGCTCGGCCGGCCGGGCGTGGCACGTCGCTGCGGAATCTTGCTGCGCAGGGCCGTCGGCAACAGTGGTCGCATCAGGCGGCCCGCCGCCAGCAGTGGCGAGAACAGTCGGCGGCGCGTCAGGACGCCGAGCAGCACCCGGCGCAGCCAGCGCTGCGCCACGGGCCGCGGCACGCGTTG
>JAGRHX010000303.1:6128-7265 GCA_020444775.1 Gammaproteobacteria bacterium | reverse complement strand
CGCCGCGATAATCGTGTGGCCCCAGTCGCGTCATTTCGATGTGCTGTGCAGCGCGGGCGTGTCACACGCGCTGGCGGGCTTGCGGATGATGGTCGGTCACTTGCGAACGGCCAGGACAAGCGAGCGCGAACGACTCAAGCAACAGTGCCAGAGCTTTGCCGCCGCTGTTCTGTCGCACTGGCCGGAGCGCATGTATGCGACGTCCTACGGTCCTGCCGACGGCGAGCGCGACGATCTGCTCGAACTGCTGCTCGACCTCGACTCGTTGCCGCTGCTTAAGGGCTACATGCAGCTGGTGCTGGCACGAGACGTGGAGCAGCGGCCCGGCCCAGCGCTGCTGCGTGCGTGTGACCGGCATGGCTGGTCTGTATTCAGCGCCGATCTCTTGCGGCTGTTCGAGGCCACATCAAAGGCTGCTATCGAGCGCAACGCCCATGTGCTGGAAACCTTGAGCCTGAAGCCTGAGCTGGACCAGGCGCAACGAGGCGTTGCATGTGAGCTCGCGACACGCCTGCTGTCCGCGCTCGAACGTGTCGACGATGAGTCGAACGAACGAGCATCGGCGAGCACGGCCGCGGCACGGTGTGTCTTGCTCACATCACTGCTCAAGGCCTTCATTGCCATCGCCGAGAGTCGACTGCTGGGCGAGCTGGTCGGCTACATTCAGCGTGCTGTCGAGCGCCACCCGCTCAGGACCGTGCAGGTGCCGGTCCTGGTGGCACTTTCGGCCTGGATTCGAGAGCCATCGCACGCAGCGGTCGAGCCATTGCTGAAATGGTTGCGCGCTTGCCTTTGCGAGCTTCAGGCAAGCACCGAGCACGAGCCGGCCGCGCCATCGGATTGGCGTCGTGCGAGCGAGCTGTCCTGCAATTGTGACAACTGCAAGAAGCTGAGCGGTTTTCTCGATGATCCGAAGACGCAGACCACGAGGATCGCCGCGCGGGAAGATGTCCGCCGTCACGTCCAAGCGGTGATCAGCGGTGATCGCTGCGATCTGAGCTGCCATACCGAAAAAAGAGGTCGACCCTACACGCTCGTCTGCACGAAGAACGATGCCTCGTATCGTCGCGCGCTTGCCACCTACGAAAGCGACCAGGTCGACCTCTCGAAGCTACGCACGATCCACTCGGCGTGGCA
>JAGRHX010000303.1:0-6075 GCA_020444775.1 Gammaproteobacteria bacterium | reverse complement strand
GTCTCGGGTGCACGCCGTGCTGCCGCGCGTGCAGCACCGCGGGCGCCGGCCAGCCGAGCGCGCCGTGGCGCACGATGCCGTAGCGCACGATGGCGGGGTCACTCATCGGCCTTGCTTCATCGAAGTCCAGCCAGATACGCAGCAGCAGGCGCTTCTTCGTCTCGTCCTCGATGGGCGCGTGCGCGGGACGGCCGTGGAACACGGTGTAGTTGTTGCAGAACTGGATGTCGCCCGGCTGGAAGGAAAACGACAGACAGGCCTTCGCCGCGACCTCGTCGATGAAGTCGAGCAGCGCCACCTGGGCATCGGTCAGGGCCTCACCGCGCCGCCTGGCGGCGGGCTCTATCCAGGCCCGATTGTATCGGCACGAGACCAGGCCGTCTCGTTCGCTGAACAGCGGCACCTTGTACTCGGTGGTCGCGTGCTCACCGGCCCGATGCTCCTCCTTGCGATCCCAGTAGAAGCCTTCGTACAGCAGCCGCAGATCCCGTGGCCGCTGACGCAGCACCTCGTTGTAGATCCACATCGAGCTTGCGACCTGGCTGGGTGGGTCGTCCGGCGCCTGCCGCACACAGAGCAGCGATACGCAATCGGTCAGGTCCACGTGCAGACGCGAGCGATGCGGCAATCCCACGCCACGCGAGCCCTGGCTGGGCCGCAGACGGCCATCGGTCACATAGTGGATCAGATCGCCCTGACCGTTCTGGGTGATGCCGGTGCCCAGGTGAGCGCACAGTCCCCAGTACACCTTTTCCAGATCCTCGATCGGGTAGCGCGCCACCGGCAGGCCACGCAAAAGGGCAAAGCCGAGCCCATCGGTCAGCTCGCGAGCGATCGCACCCAGCTTGCCGGCAAGTGTCGGCAGCACGAAGCGCTCGCGGGTGATCTCGGCCAGGCTCAGGCCGTGGGTCTTGACCTGCCGCAGCGCGGTCTCGATCTCGTTGAGATGCCGTGGCTGCAGGTGGTGCTCGAAGCTGCGGTCACGCTCGAGCATGTCGCCATGCCAGGCGCTCGGGTGTGTGATGGGCTCGGTGCGCATGATGGGGGCTCACTGGTGGCTGTTGCCGCACGTGATCATGGCGCGTTGGCCTCGGTATGTCGATTGAGGCCGGTGCAGGCATTGTTGAGCGTTGGTCAGGGTAGGGCGAAGATGTCGCGGCACATCAGAACACGGCTCGCAAGCCCAGCGACCAAGCCCAGCAACCATGGCCGGCGTCCGGGGCTTGCGACCGCACGGAGACTTTGATGTTGCCGCGCGAAGTCCTCGAGCTCGTTGCGCGCCGCCTGCGGCACACGAGCCTGGTTACTCAGTCCAGCCAGGCGCGGGCATGCTCGCACCCTTGCTCGTCAGTTCCCCGTGCAGCACCATCGGTACGCGCGTGGCGCTACCGATGTCGGTCGCGTCCGGACAACACCCGCCCCTGACCCAAGGGGTCTCATATCGAGGGTTGGACCATGCCTTTGACGCTAGCACAAGCCAATCGCATCATCGCCGGCGCCATCGAGCGCGCGCAGGCGCTCGGTATCGGGATCAATGTCGCGGTCGTCGATGCCGGCGGCCGCCTCGTCGCCTTTCAACGCATGGACAATGCCATGTGGGCCGGCAGCTACGGCAGCCAGGGTAAGGCCATCGCGTCCGCCGCGTTCGGCCGACCGAGCGGCGAGCTCACCGAGCGCGCTGAGCACCCGACCTTCCGCGGCATTGTCGCCGCCGAGGGTGGTCACATGATCCTGGGTAAGGGCGCGCTGCCAATCCGACAGGGCGACACGCTCCTCGGGGCCTGCGGTGTCGGCGGCGGCACCGCGGACGAGGACGAGGATTGCGCGCGCGCCGGAATCGCGAAGCTGTAGCACATCCGCGCGGACCGTGACCGGTTCGAAGCGCGTGCGCCCGTGGGATGCCCATGCTCGATGTCGTCGAGTAGCCGCCCATCATGGGTCGCATTCCGGCTACGATTGACCCGACCCCACTCCAAACGCCAGAGGAGCCTTCATGGACCCCAGCCAGCCGCGCAGAGGCCGCATCGAGGACCGTCGCTTCGTCACGGGCGAAGGGCGCTTCGCCGCCGACCTCGTCCGCCCGGGCCTGGTCCACGGCGTCGTCGTCCGCTCCCCCCACGCTCACGCCGACATCGCCCGGATCGACGCCGCGGCCGCGCTGGCGGCGCCGGGGGTGCTCGCCGTCGTGACGGCAGCGGACCTGGCGGCGGACGGCGTCGGCCCCCTGCAGAACACATCCAGCATCCCCAGCGACCCGCCGCTCGTGCGCCCGCCGCGGCCCGTCCTGGCGGCGGACCGGGTCCGGTGTCAAGGCGAGCCCGTTGCCTTCGTCGTCGCCGAGACGCTCGCCGCCGCCCTCGACGCGGCGGAGCTGGTGGTGGTCGACTACGCCGAACGCCCCGCCGTCGTCGACGCCGCCGCCGCTCTGGCCCCCGGAGCACCGCAGATCTGGGACACGGCGCCCGGCAACGTCGCCTGCGTGTTCCGCGCCGGCGACCGGGCGGCGGCCGAGACCGCGCTCGCCGCCGCGGACCACGTGCTGGAGCTCGAGGTCGACAACCACCGCGTCTGCGCCCTGCCGCTGGAGCCGCGCGCCGCGATCGGCGAGTTCGACGTCGTGAGCGATACGCTGGTGCTGACGGCGACCGCCCAGGGCGTCCACGGCGTGCGCGACGCGCTCGCCCGGACCTTCGGCGTCGACAAGGCGCGGCTGCAGGTCGTCGCCCACGACGTTGGCGGCGGCTTCGGCGCGAAGAACTTCGCCTATCCGGAATGGGCGCTTGTGTTGCACGCGGCCCGCAGGCTCGGCCGGCCGGTGAAATGGGTCGCGGAGCGGGTGGAGGAGCTGACCGGCGGCGCCCACGGTCGCGCGGTCCGCAGCCGCGCGAAGCTGGGTGTCACCGCCGACGGGCGCATCACGGCGATCCTGGCTGAGATGACGGCGGACCTGGGCGCGCACCTCTCCACCGGCGCGCCCGGCAGCGGCACCGTGTCCGTCACCCGCGCCATCCACGGCATGTACGCCATTCCCGCGGTGTTCATGGAGACCACCGGCGTCTTCACCAATACCGCCCCGGTCGACGCTTATCGCGGTGCCGGCAAGCCCGAGGGCAATTACCTGGTCGAGCGCCTGATCGACACGGCCGCGCGCCGCTTCGATTTCGACCCGGTCGAAATCCGCCGCAAGAACGCCATCGCGGACTTCCCCTACCACACCCCGCTCGGCTTCACGGTCGACAGCGGCCAGTTCGCCGGGATTGTCGAGAAGGCGGCCGCGCTCGCCGACCGCGACGGTTTCAAGGCGCGGCAAGCGGCGGCGGCGCGGGACGGCAAGCTGCTCGGCCAGGGCTTCGGCTGCTTCCTGGAAAGCGCGCGTGGCGCGCCCTCGGAAGGCGCGGAAATCCGCTTCGCAGGCGACGGCATGCTCGAACTTCGGGTCGGCACCGAATCCAACGGCCAGGGCCACGAGACCACATTCACCCAGCTGGTTTCCGAGCGTTTCGGCCTCGCGACGGAGACGGTCCGCTACATCCAGGCCGACACTCGCGAGACCCGCATGGGCAACGGCCACGGTGGGGCGCGCTCCATGCACATGGGCGGGACCGCAATCGTGCGCGCCATAGGGACGGTCCTGGCGAAGGGCGGGCGCGTCGCCGCCGACCTGCTGCAGGCGCCGGAGGGCCAGGTGATCTTCCGCGACGGCGCCTTCATCGCCGGCGACGGCCGCAGCGTCGCGCTCGCGGACGTGGCGGCGGCGGCGCGCCAACCGGAGTTCGGGCTCGAGAACGGCCTCGACAGCTTCGAACGCTTCGACGACGCGCCGATCACCTGGCCCGTGGGCTGCCACGTCGCCGAGGTGGAGATCGACGCCGACACGGGCGCCGTGCGGCTGCTGAAATACGCGGGCGTGGACGACTACGGCGCGATCCTGAACCCGCAGCTGATCGAGGGCCAGGTGCATGGCGGCCTCGCCCAGGGGATCGGCCAGGCGCTCGGCGAGGCGATCGTTTACGACGAAACCGGCCAGTGTCTTTCCGCGACGCTCATGGACTACCCCGTGCCCTACGCGGACGGCCTGCCCGCATTCGACATCCGCTTCGACGGCCTGCCGACGCAGGTGAACCCGCTCGGCGTCAAAGGGAGCGGTCAGGCGGGCGCCATCGCCGCCAGCCAGACCGTGATGAACGCTGTCACGGACGCGCTGGCCCGGGTCGGCGCCGGGCCGATCGACATGCCGGCGACGCCCGAGAAGGTCTGGCGTGCGCTGCGCGCCGCGCGGGGCTGACGCCATCGCCACCGAGCCGCTTCGCCTGGGCGCGTTCATGCGTCCCGTCTCGATCCACACGGCCGCCTGGCCCTATCCGGGCGGCACGCCGGCCGCCAGCTTCAACCGGTGCTTAATCGATCCAGTGTTGGCGGATTTCTGATTTCCCTCTTGCTTCCATAGACTGGGAGCAGTTCTACGAGGTTGCGCAAGGCGAATCAGTTGTGGGCAAGCCTTCCTGTCCACATCAAGCTTGCGCCAAGGCGGGCGAACAAGGCACCGCAAGAATCGTGCGACACGGGTCCTACCCGGTGCGCGCCTGCGACTGCGTGGTCTCGACAGCCGAAGCCATCGAGCGGCTTGCGTTTGAAAGCTACGATCTGGTCATCACCGATCTCGGCCGCACGGAGTCCTCCGACCGTAGGCCTACCGCGGGCAAAGCGTTTCTCGAGCAGCCCGCCGTGCGAGATGGCGGTCCGCCGGTGATCGTCAAGGCGGGGTTTTCCAACCATGTGACCACCCGCGGCCGACGTGTGGCCGGGGTCTTCAGTACTCGGGAGAGCTTACCGCTTTAGCTGGTCGGCGAACGCTGCTCGCCGTGACTAAGCCCAGCCGTCGTCTTGCCGCCCCGAAGCCGCCCCACGTAGTGTGCAGGCTCCCTGTGCCCACGGTGTGCGAAATGCTTCAACTCTACGAAACCCTTGCCCGATGGCTGCATCCATACCTGTGGCTGCTGTGGCTGACCGCAGCCGGGGCCGCGCTCGCATTCGGTGCCCTCTTGCTGCAGCCTGCGCGCGCGAGCGATGAGGGGTGGCTGTTTCTGCCAGCCGTTGTCGCCCTCTGGGCGCTATCGCTGGTATGTCTCGCCCAGTTCTTCGTTCGTCCGCTGCGCGCTGTCTCGGCCGATGCCGGTCTCATGGCGCGACTCGGCTACGGTTTGCGCCGCGTGTTTCGAGTCGCTGTTGCCCTTGCGATTAGCGGCCTGCTCATTGTCACCGTGTTCTTGTCCATCAGGGCTGTGAGGCTGTTGCTGGATTGAAGGCGAGGGCAGGTTGCACCCCTTGGTCGAGTGGGTGCTTCTTTCAAACGCTGTTGATCTCATGGTCGGGCAGAAAAAGCTGCGAAGGCTCAGCACCGCGTCTGTCAGGCCCGTGAACCGTCCCAGGATTCCCGAAGGGCACGCGGCTTGACGGTTACTCTCGGACGGAGCTCAACCGGACGCCAGAGAGTTGAACACACGGCCGAGGAAGACCCTTGACTTCAAGACCCCGTCGGACGTTTTCACCAGTGCGTTGCGTTGACGGGTTGAGTCCACAGAGTGCTTTCTTACTGTTCACTCGATGAGCCTTTCATATGACCCGATTCTCCGCGAGCACGCCGAGCGCCTCGCGCGCGAGCCCGAGCTCGCCGCACAGGATCTCCACGTTGTGCTCACCGAGCAACGGCGCGCGCCGCGAGATGGCCCACGGTGAGTCGCTGAAGATGGCCGCCTCGCCGGGGTAGACCACGCTTCTCCCGAGCTCCGGGTGGGCGACCGTTTTCCAGAACCCGCGATCGGCGAGGTGCGGGTCGTCGAGCAGCGCCTCGGCCGGACGCACGGCGCCCCAGGTGAAGCCGCGCGCCTGCGCGGCGTGATACGCCTCCTCCGCGCTCACGCTCGCGATGAACGCGGCCACGACCTCCTCGATGATGTGCAGCGCGTTGTCCTGAACGGTCTGTGCATCGGCATACTTGGGATCGTGCAGATCGGCCGCCATCCCGTACTCGTCGAGCATCTCGGCGAGCTTGCGTACATGCTGCGGGCTGAGCGT
>JAGRHX010000302.1 GCA_020444775.1 Gammaproteobacteria bacterium | reverse complement strand
GTCCGCAGACCACCTACAGCCTCGATGGCGTCGCGATCCCGGCCGAGGAAGCGGCGCGCATCGGCGCCGGCTACAGCGCCCAGGTCGTGGCCGGCAACGTCGCCCCGGACGTCAGCAGTGGCGAGGCGACCGGCATCGATCTGCGCACCCTCGCTCGTGGTCCGGTGACTTCGGTCGATCCATTGAGCGTCCTGCGTCAGCCGCTGGTGATCACCGCCGAGACCGTGCTCGTCGACATCCCCGGGGGCGACTTCGCCAACATCGAAATCGGCGACCTGCTCGATGTCAGCGGATTTCTCGACAGCAACGGCGCGATGGCGGCGTCCCGGGTCGCCTTGCTCGGCGATCCGACCAGCGACTGGAAACTGTACGGCCAGGTCTCCGCTCTCGATGGCGTGCTGTTCTCGATAGGCGCGCAGCCGATCGACTCGACCGGCGCGACCCCGTTCGGATGCGTGCCTGCGCTCGAGAATGGACAGTTCGTCGAGCTCGAATCGCTGCCGAATGCCGGCTACGCAAGCGGGTCGGTGCTCGGCCAGCTGACCCGCCTGGAGTGCGAGGATCCCGCCTTCGACGATCCACCACAGGGCACCGTGGCGGCATCGCTCGAGGGCATCATCTCGGCATTGCCGGATCCGCTGCCGACACCGCCGAGCTTCAGCATGCTCGATGTCGAAGTCGTCACGAACGCGCAAACCGAATACCGCGGCGGCACGATCGATGACCTCGATGCAGGCGTGCGGGTCGAGGTCGAGGGCGTCTTCGACGCGACCAGCGGAACACTCACCGCCCACGAAGTGCGCTACGTCCAGGGCCAGGTCCGCTTCGAGGCGCCCGTCGATCCGGCCGATGTCACGCCCGGGGAATCGATCCTGATCATGGGCAGCAGCGCTGCATTCAGCGCGCAGACCCGTGACGAGGACGGCATCGTTTCGGGATTGTCGGCAGCGACCCAGGTCGAGCTGCGTGGACTCATGGACCGCGACGGGGAAATCTTCGCGACGCGCGTGCGCGAGCGTGGCCAACCCGATCTTGCCGATACGCGGCTGCGTGGACCGGTCGCCGAAATCAACGAACCGCAACTGACGATCCTGGGGATTTCGGTCGATACCAGCACGGCGCAATTCCGCGACCATGCCCAGAATGTCATTTCCCCGGCAGAATTCTTCGCCCGGGTCTTTCCCGGCACCCTGGTTTCCGCCGAGGACGCAGTCTACGACCCGATCGGCGCGACCCTGGTCGCCGGGACGGTCGAACTCGAGGAGAATACGGTGGCGGCACCGCACAGAACGGCTGCGGGTTCGCCCGGGCAAGGCATCTTGCGCGGCACCGTGAGCCGATTCGGCGCCGATGCGATCTTTGCCAACAGTTTCGAATAGGCGGTTGCGCATTCGCCAACGCTGCCTGTCGATGCCTTCCGATGTGCGGGAGGCGTCGGCAGGACGCCCGCGGTCGGAGTGGCTCCACCCGTGTGCCCGCCACGGAACATGGAACTTTCGTACCATTGATCGGCTCGCCCCGGCGCGCCATGGTGTCGGGCGGTTGCGCACGGTGCGCGACACCGGCGACCATCGCGCCCGATCGGCACGCGCCGCCCGTCCGAACTGCCAACGGAAGTTGCCATGCCTGTGCACTATGTCAGCGTCGAAGAGGCCAAACAGCGCGATGGACTGCGCATGGTCGTGGTCGGTGGCGTACCGAGCCTGTGGGGCGAAGCGGCCAAGGGCATCCTGCACATCAAGTGCATTCCCTGGACGGCCGTGCGCCTGACCTACGACGACGAAGCGCTGGTTGCATGGGCGGGACAGCGCAGCGGCCCGGTCGCCCTGCTCGACGACGAACCGCCCGTGTCGGACTGGCAGGATATCCTGCTGCTCGCCGAACGCCTTGCGCCGGATCCTGCGCTGCTGCCCGATGCCGCCGATGCTCGCGCCCAGGCATTGGCGATTTCACGGGACATTTGTGCCAGCGGCGGCCTTGGCTGGATGCGCAG
>JAGRHX010000301.1 GCA_020444775.1 Gammaproteobacteria bacterium | reverse complement strand
CGCAATCGGGTTCACCTGGCCAAGCTGTTGGTGCGCGGCGGCAATCTGTTGCTTTTGGACGAGCCCACCAATGACCTGGACGTGGAGACCCTGCGGGCGCTGGAGGAGGCGTTGCTCGAGTTCGCCGGTTGCGCCTGGGTGGTGTCGCACGATCGTTGGTTCCTGGACCGTATTGCCACGCATATGCTCGCCTTCGAGGGCGACAGCGAGGTGGTCTGGTTCGAGGGCAACTATCAGGAGTACGAGGCCGACCGCAAGCGTCGTCTCGGTGCGGAGGCCGAGCGGCCCACGCGGATCCGGTATAAGCGACTGGCCGCCTGAGCGCCGCAGCCGCGCCGCGCGAACCGACCCGGGCGCGCTCGCGCGGTCGCAGCATGGGCGCGCGGGCAACGGCCCGGGCGCAACCCCGAGCTTCCGGATCCCCGGCAGCGTACATGTTCCGGCCACGCTCCCGGCGTCGGTCGGTATCGAGACGATTCGAGAATGCAAGCAAACGATTTTTCCTCGCTGATCGCCCGGGTGGAGGCGTTTCTGGACCGTGCCGAGGGCTTCTTGCCGGAGCACTACAAGGACGACGATCTGGATGGCGCGATCGCGTTCCGATGGCGCAAGCACGGCAGCCGGGGGCACCTGCAGGCAGTGCGGAATCCGCATCAGATCCGGCTCGAGGATCTGCAGGGCATCGACCGGCAGAAGGAGACGTTGGAGCAGAACACCGCCCAGTTCGTGCAGCGCAAGCCGGCCAACAACGCCCTGCTGTGGGGCTCGCGTGGCACCGGCAAGTCCTCGCTGATCAAGGCCCTGTTGAATGCCTATCACGACCGCGGGCTGCGCGTCATCGAGGTGGAGAAGGACGACCTCATCGACCTGCCGGATATCGTCGATCGTATCGAGGGCCGTGACGAGCGCTTCGTCATCTTCTCCGACGATCTGTCCTTCGAGGCCGGCGACGCCAGCTACAAGGCGCTCAAGGCGATCCTCGATGGCTCCTTGCATCAGCCGCCGGACAACGTGCTGATCTATGCCACCTCGAACCGCCGTCACCTGTTGCCCGAGCACATGCGTGACAATCTGGACGCGCGCCATGTAGATGGCGAGATCCACGAATCCGAGGCCGTCGAGGAGAAGGTCTCGCTGTCCGAGCGATTCGGGATCTGGTTGTCCTTCTATCCCTTTCGCCAGGATGGTTATCTGGACATCGTCGGACACTGGCTGCAGACCATGGGTTGCGGCGACGATCCGGATGCCTTCAGAGCCGAGGCCCTGGAGTGGGCGCTACGACGTGGCTCTCGCAGCGGCCGCAGCGCCTATCAGTTCGCGCGCGACTACGTTGGCCGGCGCGGCTGAGCTCGATCGCCAGGCGTGGCAGCGAACAGGCTGGAGATGAGTACCGTGCGTCGATTCCAGGGAGCCCCCGGGCAGGCCGATTTCGAAGCCGAGCTGCTGGTGACGAGCGAGCAGGTGCAGGCGGCGTACGACCGGATGGCCGTGGCGCTCTCCGCGCTGGTCGCGGATCGTTTCCCGTTGTTCCAGTGCGTGATGGTCGGCGGCTTGATTCCCTGCGCCCAGTTGCTACAGAGACTGAGCTTTCCGCTGCAGCTGGATTATCTGCACGCGACCCGCTATCAAGGGGGAACGCGGGGCGCCGAGCTGGAGTGGAAGACCCGTCCGACGATCCCGGTTGCGGGGCGCACGGTGGTCGTGGTGGACGACATCCTCGACGAGGGTCTCACCCTCGAGGCAATCGTCAATGCCCTGTTGGAAGACGGCGCGAAGCAGGTGCTCACGGTGGTGCTCGCCGACAAGCAGCTGGACAAGTCCCGTGCCCTGCAGGCGGCGGACGTGACCGGTCTGCGGATCCCCGACCGTTACGTGTTCGGCTGTGGTATGGACGTCCACGGCCTGTACCGGGAACTGCCGGACATCTACGCGCTTTGCGCCGTTTGAAGGTGGCATTTGCCGGTTGGTACCGGGATGGGAGTGATACATGACAAGGCTTGCGATCATCGGTGGCACGGGACTGACGGCGCTGGAGGGGCTGGAGATCACCGGGCGTGAGGTGGTGCAGACGCCGTGGGGCGAGCCGTCCGGCCCGATAACCCATGGCAACCTCAGCGGTGTGGAGCTCAGCTTCCTGGCGCGACACGGATATCAGCACACCATCCCGCCACATCAGGTCAACTATCGCGCCAATATCTGGGCGCTGAAGCGGGTCGGGGTGGAGCGGATCATCGCGGTCGCGGCGGTCGGCGGAATCAATCCCCGTCTCGAGACGGGTGGCCTCGCCATTCCGGATCAGATCATCGATTACACCTGGGGCCGCGGCTATACCTTTTTCGAGGGCGAGGACCTGCAGCAGGTCACGCACATCGATTTCACCGAGCCCTACGACACCGAGCTGCGACGCATGCTCGTCGACAGTGCCCGTGAGCTCGGCCTGAACGCCTTCGAAGGTGGCACCTACGCGACCACCCAGGGACCGCGGCTGGAGACCG
>JAGRHX010000300.1 GCA_020444775.1 Gammaproteobacteria bacterium | reverse complement strand
GCGGTGGAGCCTTCCGTGGCCATCGCCCGGGCCACGGCGCGCGATGGCGCCAGCGCCGAAGCAATACAGAAACGCATCGATGCCCAGCTCTCCAATCAGGAACGGATCAAGCGGGCCGACGTGGTGATCCTCAACGACGGCAGCGAACAGGCCTTGCGCGACAAGGTAGAGACCGCGTGGCGGCGTCTCAACGATTGAGGGCACCGTGCCCGGTGCCCCCCGCGGTGCTCTCCCCGGTGTTGTCCCCGGTGCCCTCCCCGGTGCCCTCAATGCACCGAACGGCGCCTCGTCCCGCGCGCTGCCCGCAGCTACAGGAGTCGACGTGATACTCGATTTGCACGCCCATTCGATCAAATCCGACGACGGTCGCGCCAAGGTCGAGAACTATTGCCAGTGGATAAAGAAGCGTGAAATCCCCATCGATGGCTTCGTTCTCACCGAGCACCGTCAATTCGACGACGAGTCCGACTACCAGGCCCTGGGCCGCGAATTCGGTCTGACCATACTCAAGGCCAGCGAGGTGGAGACCGAGTACGGCCACGTCCTCGTGTTCGGTGTGAGCCGACCGCTGGTCGAAGCCTTCGACTTCGCCTACACGCGCAATCCGCTCGCGCAGGTCATCGAGGCCAGCGAACGTCACGGTGCGGTCGCGGTGCCCTGTCACCCGGGCCGCCCGAAGGTCGGCATGCACGCGCACATCGATGAGTACGGCGTGCCATCCGGCGTGCGTATCGTCGAGGTCCTGAACGGCGGTTCCAGGGGCAACGAGGACGAGATTGCCAAGGCGATGGCCGAAGAGCAGGGCTATCTGGGCATAGGTGGCTCGGATGCGCACATCGTCAGCCATATCGGACGCTGCGCGACCCGATTCCCGGCCCCGATCAGATCCGAGCAAGAGCTGGTCGAGGCGCTGAAGGGCAACGATTTCCAGGCCATCAGCCTGAAGGCAGGCTGAACGGCGCGCCGGCGCGCGGCGCGGTAATCCTCAACCGGGGAGAGACAGACTTGGACGACATAGAGGCCATCAAGGGTCAGTTCCTCAACCATCAGTTCGATGAACGGCAGATCACGCTTGAGAACCCGCAGTCGATGGCGGAGTTCGCCAAGGCCTGCGGCGAGACCCTACCGAAATTCACCGATCCGGCCGATGCCGATTTCCAGGCCACGCCCGCATTTGCGTCCGGGCTCGGTCGTGGTCGCAATCTGCCGGAGGACTTTCCGACCTTCGGCGGCGTGGCGATGGACGGTGGCAAGGACGTGCAGCCGATCAAGCCGCTGCGCCCGGGCATGTCGCTGACCGGCAAGTGTCATGTGCATGACATCTATGCCAAGACCGGCCGCTCGGGGCGGATGATCTTCGTCATCTCGCGGATGGAGTGGTACACCGATGCGGGTGAGCTCACCACCATCGCGGATACCCGACTGGTGATTCGAGAAAGGCCACAGCAATGAGCGTGCACAAGATCTCCGAGGTGGAGTTCGGTGAGGATCTCCCATCGTTCACACCCGATACCTCCATGGACAACGTGCGTCGCTTCTGTGACGCGGCGAACTGGGTCGGTCCTCGATTCACCAGCCACGAGGCGGCCCGCGAGCTCGGTCTGCCCGGCGCGATTGTGCCCGGTGTGATGAGTCAGGGCATGCTCGGCGCGATGATCCACAGCTGGGCGCCCCAGGGTGAGATCGTCAAGATCGATACCGTCTTCCGGGCCCCGGTGCTGGTCGACAAGCCGCACTCGATCAAGGCCACGGTCACCGACGTGAACGAGGACGAGGCCACGGTCGAGCTGGACCTGACGGTGGTCAACGAGGCCGGTGAGACCCGGGTCTTCGGCACCGCCGTGGTGCGCCTGGCCAGCGACGGCTGAGGCGCCGGTATCCGCCGGCGGGTGTGGGCCGTGGCGCCGTCCGGCCCCTGTCCCGTCTGGTTCTCCACTGCGCTCTCGATTGCGTTCCCATGACACCTGAGGAGCCTGGCTCATGCCCCGATTGACGCCAATGACCGCCGACGATCTGAATCCCGAGCAGCGGGCCGTGTTCGACGCGATCAACAGCGGACCGCGTGGCAACATGGGCATGGATGGTCCCTTCGGGGTCTACGTGCGCGCGCCGGGGGTCGGCAACGCCGCGCAGGCGCTCGGGGCCGCGATACGGTTCGGCACCGAGCTTCAAGAGAACCTCAAGGAGGTCGGCATCTGCACGGTCGGCGCCTTTCACAAGGCGAAGTTCGAGTTCGCCGCGCACGCGGTGCTGGCGCGCAAGGCCGGCGTGGACGAGGCCGTGGTGGAGGCCATTCGCAAGGGCGAGACCCCGGCTTTCACGCGCGAGGACGAGCGCATCGTCCATGCGTTCAGCAGCGAGCTGGTGCGCAACCGGCGGGTCAGCGAGGCGACCTATCGCAAGACCCTGGACTGTCTGGGCGAGACCCGGCTCATCGAGCTGGTGGCGACGCTCGGCTACTACACCTTCGTGTCGATGACCTTGAACGCCTTCGAGGTGCCGCTGCGCGACGGCATGCGCGATCCGTTCCCCGAGATCGGCGGCTGAGCCAGCGGGGCTCGCTCGCCAGCGGTCAGAGCCCGCTCAGCACCCGCACGTGCCTGACCACCGAACGGGCGAGCGCGGGCAGCGCATAGCCGCCCTCGAGCACTGACACCAGCCGGCCGTTGGCATGTCGGTCGGCGGCGTTCACCGCCAGGCGGGTCAGCCACTCGTAGTCGTCGTCGCTGAAGGCCAGCTCGCTCATCTCGTCTTCCCGATGCGCGTCGAACCCCGCCGAGACGAACACCATCTGTGGCCGGAACGCGTCCAGCGCCGGTAGCCACGCCCGGCTCAGCAGGGCCTGCATGTCTTCCCCACCAGAGCCGGCCGGCAGGGCCGCGTTGACCAGGCTGGCGTCGCGCGCCGGTGGGTACATCCACGGAAACAGCGCTTCCTGGTACAGCGAGCAGACCAGCACGCGGGGCTCGTGCGCGAACAGGCTGGTGGTGCCGTTGCCATAGTGGGCGTCGAAGTCGATCACCGCGACGTGGCTCAAGCCGTGCACCTCGAGCGCCTGCATGACGCCGATGGCGAGATTGTTGAACAGACAAAAGCCCATCGCGCTGTCACGTCCGGCGTGATGGCCCGGTGGGCGCACCGCGCAGAAGGCGTTGCGAAAGCCGCCGTCGAGCACCAGGTCTGTCGCCCGCAGCGCCGCGCCCGCGGCATGCAGCGCCGCGTCCACGCTACCCGGTCCGACATAGGTGTCCTCATCGAGCGCGACCATCGAGCGGACGTCGGCCAGATCCAGGATCGATTGCACATAGGCGGGATCATGGACCCGTAGCAGCGCGGCTCGCTCGGCGGCGCCGGAGTCGGGATGCCGCAACAAATCGGCGATCCCAGTGACCGCCAGCTCGTCGTGGATGACGCGCAGACGTGCAGCGCATTCTGGATGCCAGTCCGGCACCGTGTGCGCGCCGCAGCTCGGTGGACTGAGGTAGCCGGTGCTCAGCGTCGGCGCTCCCGGGGACGCAGCCCCGACCGGTGGGCGGATGAGCGGTGTTGCATCGGCAATCCCGTCAGTCGGTGACGATAAGGCTCGGGTCATACGCCTCGGGCGCCCGGTAGCCGAGCAGCTCGAGCAGGGTCGACGCCACGTTGCCGAGCCCTGCCTCGGGCAGATCGCTACGCAACTGGTGTCGGGCGTCGGCGAAGTCGGCAATGATGAAGGGCACAGGATTCAGCGTGTGCGAGGTCTTCAGCACCGGCTTGTTGCCTTCCAGCACCGGGTTGCCCTGCTTGTCACGCTGGACCATGTCGTCGGCGTTGCCGTGGTCGGCCGACACCACCAGACAGGCCTTGGTCTGCCGTGCCGCGCGCACCAGACGCGCCAGTCCCAGGTCGATGCTCTCCACCGCCAGGGTCGCGGCAGCTATGTTGCCGGTGTGGCCGACCATGTCGCCACCGGCGTAGTTGAAGCGCAGGAAGCGGTAGCGACCCGACTGCAATGCGGCGATGGCCTGGTCGGTGGTCTCGGCCGACTTCATCCAGGGTCGCTGGTCGAACGGGCAGTTATCCGATGGGATCTCGACGTAGGTCTCCAGCTCGTCGCGGAATTTGCCGGAGCGATTGCCGTTCCAGAAGTAGGTGACGTGACCG
>JAGRHX010000299.1 GCA_020444775.1 Gammaproteobacteria bacterium | reverse complement strand
GTTGTAGATGCGGTCGATGCACAGGGTGCATTTCTTCATCACGCCCTCGGCCGGATCGAGCTCGCGCGCGCCATACGGGCAGGCCCAGGCGCAATAGTTGCAGCCCATGCAGCGCTCGGGGTCGACCAGCACGATGCCGTCTTCGGCACGCTTGTACGAGGCGCCGGTCGGGCAGACGTCCACGCAGTAGGCGTCGTCGCAGTGCATGCACGACATGGGGAAGTGCACCGTCTTCGAATCCGGGAAGTCGCCGACCTCGAAGCTGCGCACACGGTTGAACCAGACCCCGTTCGGGTCGCGGCCGTGGGGATTGAGATCGGTGAGCGGACCGGAGGTGCCGGAGCTGTTCCACTGTTTGCAGGCAACTGCGCAGGCCTGGCAGCCGACGCATTGGTCCAGATCGATGACGAGTCCTAGACGCATGTGCTGAATCTTTCTTGATGCTGGGTTGAGCGGTTCGATGTGTCACTCGCGACGGCGGGTCGACGATCAGTCCTCACGCCTGAGCTTGACCGGCTCATGGGTGTGATAGCGCATTACGCCGTGGCCGTGATGTGCTCGCGGCAGCTCGGGAAGTGGCTCGAACTGCGGTTCACTACGCGGTTGGCCCAGCGCCTGACCATGCGCGTCGGACTGGCTGGCCGGCTCCGCCGGGCTGATGGATACCCGCAGGTCGTACCAGGCGGCCTGGCCGGTGATCGGATCCGAGTTGGTGTAGGCCTGGCGCTCCGTGTCGGGCGGTAACAGCTCGCTGATCAGATGGTTGAGCAGGAATCCCTGCGTCGACTCGTTGGCGTCCGCGGCAAGGCCCCAGGCGCCACGCTGCTTGCCGATGGCGTTCCAGGTCCACACGGTGTTGGCCTCCACGCCCTCCATCAGCTTGACCTGTGCCTTGATACGGCCGTTGCGGGACGCGACCCACACCCAGCTCAGGTCCTCGATGCCCATGGACTCGGCGCGGGCGCGGTTCATGTACAGGAAGTTCTGGGCGACGATCTGGCGCAGCCAGGCGTTCTGCGAGTCCCAGGAGTGGTACATGAACATCGGCCGCTGGGTGACCGCGTGGAAACCGTAGCCCTCGGCCTCGGCACGCTCGTTCTCGAACGGCGCATACCAGATTGGCAGCGGGTCGAAATAACGGCTCAGGCGCTGCTTGTCGCTGGCGCGTACCGGGCGTGGCCCGTCGTAGCGGTCCATCCCGGCCAGCCGGAAACGCTGCAGGGTCTCCGAATACAGCTCGATGATGATCGGATCGGCGCTGCCGTTGAGCCCGGCGTCACGCGCGAACTCCAGATAGGACTGGTTGGCGAACTTGTAGAAACGCTGCTCGGGCGCCAGCTCGTGCTGGAAGTAGCACTGGTTGTCGATGTAGTGCTGCCACTGGTTGGGGTTGGGCGCACCGCGCAGGTGCTGTTCGCCGTTCTCACCGCGCCAGCCGGCCAGGAAACCGATCCCAGGCGCACGCTCGAAGCGGGCGATGAAGTCCTTGTAGTCGCTGTACTTGGGCTGGCCCTGCTCGTCGACGAAGGCCGGGAAGCGCAGCCGCACGGCCAGCTCGAACATCACGTCCTGCCACGGCCGGACGTCGCGATCGACGTCGATGATCGGCTGGCGGATCGCATCGCACACCGAGTCCGGCTCGGAGATCGGACGGTCCAGCAGCGAGATGCAGTCGTGCCGCTCCAGGTAGGTGGTGTCGGGTATCACCAGATCGGCGAAACCGACCATCTCCGAGTGGAAGGCGTCGACCACCGCGACGAACGGGATCTTGTGCTCGCCGGACTCGTCACGGGCGCGCAGCATGTCGCGCACCTGTGCGGTGTTCATGGTCGAGTTCCAGCTCATGTTGGCCATGAACAGCAGCAGCGTGTCGATCGGGTACGGATCGCCGTTCACGGCATTGGTGATGACCATGTGCATCATGCCGTGGGCGGCGATAGGGGCCTCCCAGGAATAGGCCTTGTCCAGCCGCAGCGGTTGGCCCTGCTCGTCGATGAGCAGGTCCTCGGGTGCCTTGGGAAAGCCCAGCGGCGCGCCCTGCAGGGTCTCGCCGGGGCCGACCGGACGTGCCGGTTTGATCGGTGGCGGCACGTGCTTGGGGTAGGGCGCCTTCGAGCGGTGTCCGCCCGGCACGTCGATGCTGCCGAGCAGCGCTTGCAGCAGGTGCAAGCCGCGGCAGGTCTGGAAGCCGTTGGTGTGGGCGGAGATCCCACGCATGGCGTGCATGGAGACCGGCCGACCGATGAAGCTGTCGTGCTTGCGACCGGTGTAGTCGGTCCACTCGCACTTGATCTCGATGCTCTCGTTGAACGCGACGTGGGCCATCTCCAGCGCCAGCCGGCGGATGGTCTGCGCGTCCACGCCACAGGTCTCGGCCACCTGCTCCGGCGCGTAACGATCGTCCAGATAGCGCTCGGCGATGAGGCTCATGACGGTCTTCAGCCGGCGCCCGTCCGGGCCCTGGAACTCGCCGAACAGGGCCGGCCTGGTGCCACCGGCCAGCGCGTCGACGAAGGTCTTGCGTTCCTGGTCGAAGGCCAGCGCGCGGCCCTGCTCGTCGCGCGCGAGCATGCCGTGGTCGGCGTCATCGGGCGCGTCGATGACCAGCTGGGTGGCGTTCGTGTAGCGCACCAGGTAGTCCCAGTCGAACAGCTCGCGCTCGAGCAGCACGTGGACCATGGACAGTGCGAGCAGGCCATCGGTGCCCGGTCGGATCGCGATCCATTCGTCGGCGATGGCCTGATAGCCGGTGCGCACCGGATTGATCGCCACGAACTTGCCGCCGCGTTTCTTCAGCTTGTCCAGGCCCAGCTTGATCGGGTTGGAGCTGTGGTCCTCGGCCACACCCCACATGACGAAATAGCGGGTCCGCTCCCAGTCCGGATCGCCGAATTCCCAGAACGAGTAGCCGGTGGTGTAGAGTCCGGCCGCGGCCATGTTGACCGAACAGA
>JAGRHX010000298.1 GCA_020444775.1 Gammaproteobacteria bacterium | reverse complement strand
GCCGTAGTCGAAGGCGAGCAGGGTCTGTACCGACGCATTCACGGATGCCGCTGCCGCTTCACGCGTGCCCGGCGTCGCCGAGCAGCTGTTCCGGAGCGATGCCCAGACTGCGGGTGGCCTGGGCCCAACGTTCCGAATAGGGCAGATCGAAGATGATGCGGCTCTGCGCGGGGGCGCTCAGCCAGGCATTGGCCTGCACCTCCTGTTCGAGCTGTCCGGCACCCCAGCCTGCGTAACCGAGCGCCAGCAGCGCGTGCTCGGGTCCCTCGCCACGGGCGACCGCGTCGAGGATGTCCCGCGAGGTCGCGACGCCAATGCCGTCCGCCACTTCGAGCACCGAGTCCCAGGTGCCGCAGGGCTGATGCAGGACGAAACCCCGCTCGCGTTGCACCGGTCCACCCGACACCACCTGCATCTGGCGAGCCCGCTCGTCGAGCACGTCGATCTCCATGTGCGAGAGCACCTCGCCCACGGTCAGATCCAGCGGCCGATTGATCACGATGCCCATTGCGCCCTCCGCGTTGTGCACGCACACGTAGGTCACGGTCCGGGAGAAATTCGGATCCTCGAGCGAGGGCATGGCGATGAGAAACTGGTTGGTCAGGTCCATGCGTTGATTATGCGGTGGTGTGGTCCTGCTGTCGAAAGACCGGCGTCAGGTAGAAGCTGCGTTTGTGCGCCCGGCATGCGGCGGTCATCGATGGCGAGGCAGCGGCGTCTGGCTCAGCGGCTCGAGAAGTGCTGGCCGGTCTCGAAGCTCCAGGTACGCTCGATGTGCAGGATGTCGGTTTCCTTGCGGATGGATTCGGGGAATCGGGCAAACGGGGCCGCGAGCCGCACGATGTTCATGGCCGCGTCGTCCAGCACCTGTTTGCCGGAGGAGCGACGGATGGTCATGTCATGGATCGTGCCGTCGGCCTTCAGTGCCACGTCCAGCAGCAAGGTTCCGGACAGACGCCGGTCGCGCGCGGCCTGGGGATAGTTCAGGTTGCCGATCCGCTCGACCTTGGCGCGCCATGCTTCCATGTAGCTCGCATAACGGTGCTCACGGGTACGCGCCGAGATCCAACGCCGGCGCGGCCGCTCGGAGTACGCCTTCAGCTTCATGTCCACCCGTGCGCTCAGCGCGGCAATCTGACGGCTGCGCTGCAGCAGGGTCGCGGCGTCGACGTTGCGAGCTGGCACTGGGGGCGTGGCCGGCACCTCCTGCGCCCGGGTCCGCTTCGGTACCCGCTGGGCGTCGACCTGACGCTCGCTGGGCACCGATTCCCGGGCCACGGCCTGCTCGCGCACGCGCGGCTCGGGGCGGCTCTGGACGCTGTCGGTGGGCACGACCTCGTCGTCCGTCTCGCGACTCGAGCTGAGCACCGGCACCGGCGGGGCGGCCTCGGCCGGAGCCTGCGACGCGGCCGGCTCCTCGACCACCGGATCTGGCTCGCGCACCGCGACCGGGGTGACCTCGGGCTGTGGTGGCGCGGCGCTGACCAACGCCGCCTCGTTGCTCAGCAACGGCGCGGGCAGCGGGGTGCTGGCGATTTCAGGTTCCGCCGATTCTCCGCCACCCTCGCTGTTCGCCTGTGCCCAGTGCCGGGCATCATCCGGCGTGGACTCGCTCTTGCGTTGCACCAGCACCACGTCAATCGAGCTGCTGAGATCGCGTTGCCCTTTGTCGTAGACGAAACTGACACCCAGCACCACGAAAAGGTGGGTGACAATGGCCAGGAACAGGGCGGTGCCCATGCGGTCGGCATTACGCCGCGCGGCACTGAAATCGACGCCCGGGTCGAGCAATGCGGGGATGGACGAGGTGGTGGCGGTCAAGCGCTGATCATCTCACCGAATCGAGCTGCCCGGAGTATACCCGCCAGCCGGCACTCAATCATGTAGCCTGGGCGCCGCCATCCTCCAGACGCCGGAGGATGGCTTCCATCAGGGTGGCGCCAATGTCCAGGCCGATCTGCTCGTTGAGCTCGCGCACGCAGGTCGGGCTGGTGACGTTGATCTCGGTGAGATAGTCGCCGATCACGTCCAGGCCGACGAACACCAGGCCGCGGCGCTTCAACTCCGGGCCGACCTGGGCCGCGATCCAGTGGTCGCGCTCGGTCATCTCGCGGGCCTCGCCGACGGCGCCGGCCGCCAGATTGCCGCGCATGTCGTCGGCCTGTGGCACCCGGGCCAGCGCGTAGCCGGTCGGCTGGCCATCGATCATCAGCACCCGCTTGTCGCCGCGGACGATCTCCGGGATGAAGCGCTGAGCCATTGCGAATCGGGTTTGATGTTGCGTCAAGGTCTCCATGATCACGTTGACGTTCGGCCCACCCACCTGGACGCGGAATATCGAGCTGCCGCCCATGCCGTCCAGTGGCTTGATGACGATGTCCTCGTGCTCGACCAGGAAGTCCTTCAGACGTTTGTGGTCGCGGCTGACCAGGGTGGGCGGACAGCACTGTGGGAAGAACGCGGTGAACATCTTCTCGTTCGCATCGCGTAGCGAGCGTGGCTTGTTCACCACCAGCACCCCTTCCTGCTCGGCTCGCTCGAGCATGTAGGTGGCATAGATGTACTCGGGGTCGAAGGGCGGATCCTTGCGCATCAGTATCACGTCGAGCTCGGCCAGCGGCATCAGCTCCGGGTCGCCCAGGGTGAACCAGTCCTCCGGGTCCATGCGCACCTGCAAGGGGCGTTGGCGGGCCACGCAGCGACCGTCACGCAGCGCCAGATCGCGCATCTCCATGTAGTGCAGCTCGAAATCGAAGCGCTGCGCCGCCTCGAGCAGGGCCAGGGAAGTGTCCTTCTTGTAGTTGATGGACTCGATGGGGTCCATCACGACGCCGAGTTTGCGGCTCATTGGGTGGCTCCGGAAATGCTGACAGGACGGCGAGCGCAGTCTAACGCGCATCGCGCCCGCAAGGGCAGAAGGTCGAGCCACAGACCGCTCCGCGTGCGCAGCCTTCAGAACTGATTGCCCGCGACGATGGCTGGCATTACCCTGCCCGACCCATGAGAACGCTGAGAATCGCAACCCGACGTAGCCCACTGGCCCTATGGCAGGCCGAATTCGTGGTCGAGGCGCTGAAACAGGCGCATCCAGACCTCGATTGCGAGCTGCTACCGATGCGCACCCAGGGCGACAAGCTCGTCGATGCGCCGCTGGCCAAGGTCGGTGGTAAGGGCCTGTTCGTCAAGGAGTTGGAGCTGGCGATGCTCGACGGCCGGGCCGACATCGCGGTGCATTCCATGAAGGACGTGCCCGTGGAGCTGCCGGCGGGGCTCGTCATCAGCACCGTGCTCGAGCGTGGCGACCCCTGCGACGCGCTGGTCAGCAATCGATACGACAGTCTGGATGCGCTGCCCGGCGGTGCCCGGATCGGCAGCTCCAGCCTGCGTCGGCAGTGTCAGCTCATGGTGCTGCGACCGGATCTGGACATCCAGAACGTGCGAGGCAGCGTCCAGACCCGGCTCACGCGCCTGGACAACGGTGATTTCGACGCGCTGATCCTGGCAGCCTCGGGGCTGCAGCGGCTACAGCTGGCGGGCCGTATCAGTCAACGCTTCGAACCCGAGCAGATGCTGCCGGCCATCGGCCAGGGCACCCTGGGTATCGAGACGCGCGAGGACGATGCCGAGCTGCGGGCCCTGCTGGCGGCGCTCGATCATGATGACTCGGCAACTCGTCTGCGTGCCGAGCGGGCATTCAACGAGAAGCTGGGGGGCGGTTGCCAGGTGCCCTTCGCGGGCTACGCGGAGATTGACGACGACGGGCTCTGGATGCGTGGTCTGATTGCCAGTGGCGACGGCACCGTGGTGCTGCGGGCGCAGGCCAAGGGGCCGGTGCAGATGGCCGCGGAGCTCGGGGTCTCGGTGGCCGAGCAGCTGCTGCGCGCCGGTGCCGGGGAGATCATCGACGCGGCCTACGCCGACGTCTGAGCGGGCAGGGCCGGCGCGTGTGTCACGGCGATACGATCCGGCTTGAGTCGCGAGCCCGAGTCCGCGAACCACTGCCGCCGGAACGCGGGGGCGCTCGTGTCCGACCTGCGGTCCGCTGAGCCGCTGTCCGGCGTCGGGATCCTGGTGACCCGACCCAGGCAGCAGTCACAGGCCCTGTTGCGGCGCCTGGGTGGCATCGGGGCCCGGCCGCTGTGCTTTCCGCTGTTGGTCATCGAGCCATTGCCGTTGCCCGCGCCGGCCGAGCTTTGCGGCGCGTCGGGGGCGAGGTCGCGGATGGCCTGGACGGATCTGCTGCGTCGACTTGATTCGTGTGTGTTTACCAGCGTTAATGCGGTGCAGCATGCGCGACCGCTGGTAGACGCGCTGAGCGCCGCGTGCGCCGCCGGTCATGGCCCCCGGGTCGCGGCCGTTGGTCAGGCGACGGCCGCCGCTCTTCAACGGTCGGGCATAGAGGACGTCATCACCCCTGCCACCAGCTCTGATTCGGAAGGCCTGCTCGAGGCTCTGGCCGGGGCGTTGCCGAGTGCCGCCCAGGTGTTGTTGGTCGGCGGCGAGGGTGGACGCAGGTTGCTCGACCAGGCATTGCTGGCGCGGGGCGCCCGGGTCCTGAGGCTGGCGGCCTATCGCCGTCGTCGGCCATGCCAGGACCTGAATACATTTCTCGATCGACACGCCGCTGAGATCCAGATGATCCTGACCAGCAGCGGTGAGGCGCTGGACAACCTCTTGGATCTGGCCGCGCCGCGCTGGCGTCCCTGGTTGCTGCAGCGGCCCCTGGTGGTGTCGCACACACGCCATCTGCAGCGCTGTCGGCGGTTGGGCTTTCAGGGGCCGGTGCGGGCGGCGACCAGCATGTCGGATCCGGCCTTGCTTGAGGCCTTGCGTGAGCTGTGGTGTGACGTCGGTTCCAGGCGAGCGACCTGAGCATCGTGCGAACGGTGCGCAAGTCAGTGTTCAATCATTCATCCATCGGCCCGGTGCGCGGGTTCGGGCCGGGATGAGATAGCGCGTGAATGCCATGACAAGATGACCACCGGACTGGTTTTGCTCACCCATGAAGGCGTCGGCGTGGCCATGATGGAGATCGCGGCCGCCATTCTCGGCCAGCCCGGCATGGCAGTGCAGGTCGTCGAGGTGCCTCACAGCATGAGCCTCGAACAGGCCCGCTCCGCCACGGCCGCTGCCGTCGACGCGCTAGCCGGTGTCGACCAGCTGCTGGTGCTGGTCGACCTGTATGGCGCGACGCCGAGCAACGTCGGGATGGAGATGTTGCAGGGACTGTCCGTACGCGGCGATGCGCCGCATGTCGGGGCGCTGGTGGCCGGCTTGAACCTGCCGATGCTGCTACGTGTACTGAACGATCGTGAGCGACCGCTTGCCGAGCTGGTCGAACGTGCGACGCAGGGCGGCACGCAGGGCATCGTCGCCCAGGGTGTCAACTCAGGGGACGTCAATTCAGGGGACGTCAACTCAGGGGACG
>JAGRHX010000297.1 GCA_020444775.1 Gammaproteobacteria bacterium | reverse complement strand
TCTGATCGACTTCGGGGGGGTTGCTGACCGAGGCGGCCAGCGATGCAGGTCGGTTCGCGCGCTCACTGGGCGCCACCGAATCGTCGCTCGCCGCGTTGCCGCGACTCGCGGCACGCTCCGCGTCCTGGTTCGCACTGGCGGTCGATTGATTGCCCGTGGCCGCGGCTATCTCGCGAATGTGCGACACGGCGTTGGTATTGATCGTGTTAGCCATCGTTCTCAGTCTTGCCGTAGTCCATCGGTGCCGTGGCATGCTGTGCAGCCGTTCGGCGTTCTGTGGCGAACCTACCAGCGGTCCGCTCTTCTCCACCACTGGTTCGAGAGGCGGGCCAGGCGTGGTTGCCGGCTGTCTATTCAGCTATCGGGAGAACTCGAACGAGCTTTAAGTCCCGCCACGTCAAAATTGTGACTGGTGCACGCCAGACTCGGGCCGGGCCGTCCACTGAACCCGATCTCGTCCCGTGTAGCGCGTGCAAGTCCCTGAATAATCGTCAGATTGCTCATGAACCCCTTCGGTCGTCGGGTTTCCGACAGGTTTCGCATCGAGTCCCCGGAACGTTATCCGCATCACACTAATCGTGTCGAATTCCGCAACTCCAGCACCTCGCGGGTCGGGGCCGACAGCCTGATCAGAGCTCGACCCGGACCCGGCCGGCGGCGACGATACGCCCGTGCACGATGCGTCGGGTGCTTTGATTGCGGATCCGGATGAGGTCGCCGATGCCTCCCTCGTCGACCGCGACACCGTCCATGGTGATGCGCCAGGCCGCGTTGCCGACCGATACGGTGACCTTCTGGCCGCGCTCCACAACCTTCGGAGCGCGCAGGTGGCGGGTGGTCAATACCGCTCCGGCACCGACCGGTCGCGCAATCTCGTGACCGAGATAGGCGTCCAGGGACTGCAGGTAGCGACCGCGTAGCTGACTGATGTCGCGTTGCTCACTGACCAGATCGCTGGCGCGTAGCCGCTCGCCTACGGCCAGCGCTCGTGCCGTGACCATGACGGTGCGTTTGACCTTGACGTTCACCGGCACATAGATCTTCCAGCTGCGCGAGCCACTGCATCTCACGCCGATCGTGGTTGCGCCGTTGCTGCGGGCGCCCGGTGGCCAGAACGCCTCCAGCGGCCGGTCGCAGCGCGCCAGGCGCAGACGTGAATCGAGCGCCGTCACCCGCGCCTCGCGAGAATCATCGGAGTCGCCTTGCGCAATCGCGAACGCCTCGACCACACCGCGGATGCGCGCCAGCGGCTCGGTCTGGAAGTCAGCCTCGGCCGGAGCGATGGTCAGCAGACCGAACAGCATGAAGATCCCCGCGATCCAGCCCGCCCCCGCAGCGCGGGCAGTGCGCCGTGCGTGGCTGGCGTTCCGTGCTCGAACCGGGTCGAGATGCTCGCTGGAGATCGAAGCCATATAGAGAGTTGCTGAATGCCGCCCAGACATTGGTGCTCCTTGAGTATCTCCGTGCAGAGGTATCTGGCTGCCGAGGTGCCGGCCGTGCGCCCGCATCGGCGTGTGCCTGTGGTTGCTCGAGCCGGCTTGTCATTGGTGGCCGCAACAGACGTCTTCCCCCCGGGTTCAAGCAATAGCCGTGCCTTCCCATCAGACCGGTATGACACAACGAGCCTTGGGTGTTCGGCGGCTGGTCCCCAGCGCGAATCACGACGCCGCCAAGGCGAGCGCCGTCACACCCGCCGGGCAACACGGCAGACCGGCGAGGCGGTCAGCCCGGCCGCATGTCCAAGCGAATGACGGGCGCTTGCAGCGGGTGTCAATCGAGCGTCGATCGCACGTGCTACCCGGTCGCAATTCTGGCGCTGGGTCCTGGGGCGCGGCTCACTCGCGTCGGTAATCCGTCGTTCAGCCGGTCTCTGACGGCTCGTTGGCGTCCACGATGCTTTGGTGCATCGCGTGGCACGTTGCTTGCTTCGTGGCAGGACGCAAAGCCCCCACGGCGCGACAGACCGAAGCTGGTTTGTAGCGCTGGCCCCGCCTGTCACGACTTGCGGTGGCCACAGCAGCGGGCCGACGGGCGACCGCATGGCGGCCGCTTCGATAACGAGTTGAACGAGCGATGCCCATGAGTGGACCGATAGACAGCCTGTTCGGCATACACGCCCGCGCGATGCAGGCGCGTGCCCAACGTGGCGAGTTGATTGCGAACAACATCGCGAACGCGGATACCCCCAACTACAAGGCACGAGATGTCGACTTCGAGTCCGTCTTGCGCCAGTCCTCGGGCGCGGCGGGTCCTGGCGCACTACGAACCACGAATGTCCAGCATCTGGACAGCAGCGGCTCGAGCGCCGAGGACGCGGCTCTGGCACGCGCGAGCCTCAAGTTTCGGACCGCTACGCAGCCGTCCCTGGACGGCAACACCGTGGACATGCAGCGCGAGCAGGCGGCGTTCGCCGAGAACAATGTTCGCTACCTGGCGAGCTTGCAGTTTCTGAACAATCGAATCACCAGCGTGGTTCGCGTGCTACGCGGAGAATGACAATGGCGCTCTTCAACATCTTCGACATTGCCGGTTCTGGCATGAGCGCACAAAGCGTGCGACTGAACCTCGTGTCCAGCAACCTCGCGAACGCCGATTCGGTGGCCGGCAGCCCGGACGAGGCCTACAAGGCGCGACATCCCGTCTTCCAGGCCGCCTTGATGGAAGCCATGGATTCGAACAGCAGCGGGGTCGTGACCCGCGGTGTGATCGAGAGTCAGTCCGAACCCGAGCAGCGCTATCAGCCGAATCATCCGATGGCCGACGAGAACGGCTATGTGTACGTCTCGAACGTGGATCCGGTTGCCGAGATGACCAACATGATTTCGGCGTCACGGAGCTACCAGAACAATGTCCAGGTCCTGGACACGGTCAAGGACCTGATGCTGAGGACTCTGCGCCTGGGTGAATGAGTGAACGGCAGCACGTTCCAAATCAGCTGAATCGACCCACTAGCGAGTTCCCTCAGATGGCAGCAGTCGAAAACAACGTACAGAGTCGCTACGCAATCCAGAACACGACGCCCGAGAAGAGCAAGGAGCTCGGGCAGGAGCAGTTCCTGGAGCTGATGACCGCACAGATAAAGCATCAGGATCCCTTCGAGCCGATGCAGAACGGTGAGTTCATCGCACAGATGGCCAACTTCGCGTCGGTCGAGTCGCTGAGCAAGATGAGCGAGAACATGGCGTCGCTGGTCAGCGCGCTGTCTACCGACCAGGTGCTGCGTGCGGCGACGCTGGTCGGCCACGAGGTGCTGATACCCGACTCATCCATGGAGCTTGGTGCCGATGGTGGTGCCCGCGGTGCGGTCATGGCCGACTTTGCTGGCGAAAGAATCGCCGTGACCGTTCGGGATTCGAGCAATCAGGTCATCAATCAGTTCGAAGTAGATGCCAATGGTGTCGGTTCGAATATGTTCGAGTGGGATGGTACCGACCGGTCGGGTAGCCGGGTCGCGGCCGGTACCTATTACTTCACCGCGGAGTCGGGTGCCACCGGCACGACCCAGGCGGTGCAGACCGCCGCTCCGCGTCGAGTGACGTCGGTGGCGCCTGGCGTGGACGGAGTGGCGGCTAACCTCAAGCTGTCTGGCGGTGGCAGCACCACGCTCGAGCAGATCATCGAGATTCTCTGAACAGCGGCTCCAATCGTCGGCTCGGATGCGACTCGAGAGTCGTGATCCATGTGCCGATGGTAGCGCCTGCCAACGAACAACCAACTCCCAGCGGAGAACCTGAATGTCCTTCGACGTCGCACTCAGCGGACTCAACGCGGCTCAGGCCGATCTGAACGTTATCTCCCACAACATCGCCAACGCGAGCACCACCGGCTTCAAGAGCTCCAGAGCCGAGTTCGCGGACGTCTATGCCGTGACCCAGACCGGTCTGTCGCGAAACGCCATCGGTCGCGGTGTGGACCTGAAGTCGGTGCGGCAGGAGTTCACCCAGGGTGGCATCACCTTCACCCAGAACAACCTCGACCTCGCCGTTTCGGGTCAGGGCTTCTTCAGGGTCAGCGATGCCGGTGCCACCGCCTACACGCGGTCCGGGCACTTCGGCGTCGACCGCGACGGCTACATCGTCAACAGCTCCAACCAGCGCCTGCAGGGCTATCAGGCCACGGACGGTGTGCTGAGCGGTGCCATCGGCGACCTGAACGTGGATTTCTCAGACTTCCCGCCCAAGGCTTCCACCAGCGTGACGATCGGCGCGAACCTGGATGCGACCTCGACGGCGCCCACCGTCGCCTTTGACATCAACGATTCGACCTCCTACAACGATTCCACCTCGACCACGGTCTACGACTCGCTCGGCACCTCGCACGTGATGACCACCTACTACCGCAAGACCGGTAGCAATGCCTGGCAGGCTCACGTCTATCTGGACAACACGTCGGTGACCGGTGCCACGCCGATTACGATGACTTTCGATAACGCGGGCGAGCCGACCGGGGGTGGTGTGACTACGCTGCCGGCGGCGGCAGTGGCCGGTGGCGCCGCGCCGTTGACCCTGACCCTGGACCAGAACGCGGTGACCCAGTTTGGCTCGGTATTCGGGGTCAACAAGCTGTCGCAGGACGGTTATCCCACCGGCCGTCTCTCTGATCTGGACGTCGACCAGCACGGCAACATCTCGGCGCGTTTCACCAACGGCCTGTCGAGCGTGCTCGGCCAGGTCGTGCTGGCCAATT
>JAGRHX010000296.1 GCA_020444775.1 Gammaproteobacteria bacterium | reverse complement strand
TCGCCGCCGGCTCGATCTACACGGCGGCACACAAGACCCAGGTCAGTCAGCTGGACGGGATCGGCTGGAAGATGCCGTTCACCATGGCGGCCTTCACCATCGGCAGCCTGTCGATGATAGGTCTGCCTCCGACCGCCGGCTTCATCAGCAAGTGGTTCATCTTGAGTGGCGCGGTGCAGACCCAGAACCTGTTCGCGATCATCGTGATCGTCATCAGCACCCTGCTCAATGCGGCGTATTTCATTCCGATCGTCTATCGCGCCTTCTTCAAGCGGCCTGCCGGGCACGATGTCTCCGCCGGGCACAGTGATGAAGACCATACCGACTCGCATCACGACGACCATGGCGAGGCGCCATTGCCGATCGTCATCGCCCTGTGCTGCACCGCGCTCGGCACGGTCATCCTGTTCTTCCTGCCGGACGTGCCGCTGGCGCTGGCCCGGCAGATGTTGGGCATGCCATGAGCGTTGCGGGAGCGGTCTCGAGCTCGAAAAGGAGCTGCCCATGAGTGATCTGATGTACCGGCTGTTCGAGGCCGACACCATCGTTGCGCTGCGACGCGTCGGACTGGCGTTGCTGGTCCTGTCGTTGCTGGCCGAGCTGGTCGTGCACCTGCATCCGCATTTCGGTTTCGAGTATCTGTGGTTCTTCCACGCCATCTACGCCTTCGCTGCCTGCTATGCGATGGCTCATCTGGCCCGGAGCCTCGGGGTGTTGCTGCGCCGTCGTGAAGATGACGACGAGGTGCCCGCCCAGGCATTCCTGGACGACCATTCGAATCGCGGGGACTGACGACGATGCTGGCCTGGATCCCCCCTTGGATACCCTTGATTCTCGGCGCGCTGGTCTTGCCGTGCTGTGCCCCTCGTTGGCGACCCTGGTTGTTGCTGGGACTGCCGCTCGTCGGTCTGTACCTGGTCTGGCAGGGCACCGATGGTGTCGTCTGGCAGGGCCAGTTCCTCGGCTTCGAGGTCAAGCCCTATGTCAGCTCCCGGCTGACGCGCCTGTTCGCAAGCGTGTTCATGCTGGTGATGCTGATCGGGGGCCTGTACGCGATGCGCCGCGCTAGCCTGCTGGAGCTGAGCGCGGCCTCGGTCTACGCGGCGGCCTCCGTGGGCGTGATCCATGCCGGCGACCTGCTCACCTTGTTCGTGTTCTGGGAGCTGATGGCAATCGGCTCCACCGTGGTGATCTTCGCCGCGGGCACGACGGCCGCATACCAGGCCGGGCTGCGTTATCTGCTCTTGCACCTGTTCGGTGGGGTGTTGCTGATGACCGGGGTGGTGGCCTGGTCGATCGGCCATGTGGACATGAGCTTCGGCTCGATGACCGATGCCCTGTACGGCGATGGCCTGGACCGCTTCGCGGCCTGGTGCATGCTGTCGGGCTTCCTCATCAACGCGGCGGCGCCGCCGTTCTCGGCGTGGGTCGGTGATGCCTATCCGCAATCGAGCGTGACCGGCATGGTCTTCCTCTCGGCGTTCACCACGAAAACCGCCGTGTTCGTGCTCATCGTCGGCTTTCCGGGCGCGGCCATCCTGATCTGGCTGGGGATGGCCATGGTCGTGTACGGGGTCGTCTACGCGCTGCTCGAGAACGACATCCGTCGCGTGCTCGCCTACAGCATCGTCAACCAGGTGGGATTCATGGTCTGCGCGGTCGGCATCGGCAGCGAGCTCGCGCTGAACGGCGCGGCCGGGCACGCCTTCAGCCACATCGTCTACAAGGCCTTGCTGCTGATGTCCGCGGGCGCGGTGCTGAGTCAGACCGGTCTGAGTCGATGCACCGAGCTCGGCGGGCTGGCGCGCAGCATGCCGGTCAGCGCGACCTGCGCGATCATCGGTGGCCTGTCGATCTCGGCGCTGCCGATGACCGGTGGCTTCGTGACCAAGTCGCTGATCACCTCCGCGGCGGGTGAGGCGCACCTGGCGATGACGTGGTTGGTGCTGACCGGCGCCTCGGCCTGTGCCTTCCTATACGTAGGCCTGAAGTTTCCCTGGTTCGTGTTCTTCGGCAAGGATTCCGGGCTACGTCCCGACGAGGCGCCGGCGCACATGTGCCTGGCGATGATCGCGCTGGCCGTGCTGTGTGTGCTGCTCGGCGTCATGCCGCAGACGTACTATGGGCTGCTGCCGTTTCCGGTCGAATACCAGCCCTACACGGCCGCCCATCTGGTAACTCAGTTCCAGCTGCTGCTGTTCGCAGGTCTGGCCTTCTTCCTGTTGCTGCCGGTGCTGACCCCCAGACCCGGCCGTAGCATCGATTTCGACTGGTTCTATCGATCGTTGCCGCTCGCCCTGGGGCGTTGGCTGGTGCCACCGCTCGCGCGTGTCCGGCTGTTGTTCCTGGGGAGCTGTCTGGACGGGGTGCGCTACGTGCTGGCGTTCATGCAGCGCAGCTACGGACCACAGGGCCTGTCGGGCGTTTGGTCCAGCGCCACGATGGTTAGCTGGGTGGTCGCGACCCTGGCGCTGCTGGTGTCCTATTACTTCTGGATGGATTGACGCTGCTCGCGCAGGCGCTCGGCCAGGGCCTCGGTCCGGGCGCGGCCCGCTTCCAACTGCGCCGGGGTCAGCTCGGCGGCGAGCAGATCGCCATTGTTCTTGCCGTCCGCGTCGCCGGCCGCGGCGGACAGCCGGAACCAGGCCAGTGCGTCGACCCGATCCTCCGCGGTGCCCTGACCGAGCGCGTGGATCACCCCCAGGTTGTTCATCGAAGCGGCGTTGCCGCCCGCGGCCGCGCGCTCGAACCATTGCCTTGCGCGCAGGTAGTCACGCTTCACGCCCAGACCTTCGTAGTACACCAGGCCGAGCGAGTGCTGGGCACCTGGGTGACCCGCGCTGGCGGCGCGCTCGAACCAGGCGACCGCTTCCGCCAGGTTGCGGCGCGTGCCCTGGCCGGCCTGATACATCAAGGCGAGGTTGACCTGCGCCAGCACGTGACCCTGCTCCGCAGCCCGTTTGTACCACTGGAAGGCCTGGCGCGGATCCGGTTTGCGTCCCTGCGCGCCATCGAACTGCTGGGCCACTCGATACTGTGCCTGGGGATCGCCTGCCTGCGCGCGGCTACGCAGGTCATCGGCGCTCGCACCGGCTTGTGTGCGCAGCGGTGAGAGGTCGATATCTGCCCGTGCCGGCGGTGCGCAGATGCCCTGCAGCAGCAAGCCGGCCAGTGCCAGGGCCGCTAGCGGACCGAGTGTGCCGGGTATCGAACGACCTGTGTAGTCGTCGCCTGGCGCGCAGGATGAGGGTGCGCGGGCCGCGGCGGAACCGCACCTGGACGGGGACCCCTCACATCTGCGTGGGTAGGCTCGGTCGGGCATGAGTGGATGGCTGAGCTGGTCTGTGGGACGTAGGCCGGGACGATGCCCGGCCGCTGCGCCGTCCACGGGTGTGGCCCATGGAACGGTCATCTCCGCTGTGGCCGGTCGGAGGCGGCCAGTCTAACGCGGATCGCGGCGTGGCTCACCGCCGACGGCACTGGATCCCGGAGTGGATCCCGCAGTCGCTGTAGCTTTGTCGATCGCGGTCGAAAGCTCTCAGGCCAGATGCGTGTTCGTCGTCAACATATGGGGTGGCCGCCGGATGCTAGGATTCTAATCTCTGCCTCGTGCCCGCATGACCGGTCCGCGGCAACCGTCGGCGTACGTGGGCATGCATCCGCTGTCATCACGAGATCTGTTCCAAGAACGATGATTCGAGTCTTCAGACACTACATCCCGAGCTGGATCGTCGTCCTCTGCCTGGTGGAGGCCGGGCTGTTGTTCATCGCGGCCTACGTGGGCGCCACCTGGCGGGTCGGAGAATTCAATCCAAGCGACAAGCTGATGGTCGGTGCGCTCTGGCCACGCGCCGTGTTCTGGAGCGTGACCATGTTGCTCCTGTTGACTGGTGTCGGGTTGTACCAGCCCGACCTGCGCGACGATTTGCGTGGCATCTGGTTCCGTCTGACGGTGGCCTTCCTGGTCGGCGTCGTGCTCATCACCCTGGTCCTGTCGATCGCGCCGAGCTGGTCGTTGGGGCCTGGTGGATTGTCTGCGGTGGTCAGCGCATCGCTGCTGGGGGTTGGCAGCATTCGCAGTGCGTTGCATCTGTTCGCCGATTCCGAGCTGAGTCGTCGACGCATCCTGGTGCTGGGGGCCGGCGAGGTCGCGCGTGAGGTGGAGAAACTGCGCCGTCGCGCTGATTGGCGCGGTCTGCAGCTACTGGGATTCGTGCAACTGGCCGGTGAGCAGGTCAGCGTGTCGACGCGACCGGTGTACCCTCACGATGGTGAGCTGTCGACCATCTGCGCGAATATGCGGGTCGACGAGCTGGTGGTGGCGGTGGATGAGGAGAGCACACCGGTGCCGGTCGGTGAGGTGCTCGATTGCAAGGTGCGTGGCATCCAGGTCACCGATCTGATCGGATTCTTCGAGCAGCGTACCGGCAAGATCAAGGTCGATTCTCTCAAGCCCAGCCAGGTGATCTTCGCCGATGGCTTCGTGCAGGCGGCCTTGAAGAGCACCTTGCACCGGGTCTTCGACATTACCGTGAGCTCGATGATGCTGGTCGCGCTGTCCTGGTTGATGTTGCTGACTGCATTGCTGATTCGACTCGAATCGAAGCGTGGTG
>JAGRHX010000295.1 GCA_020444775.1 Gammaproteobacteria bacterium | reverse complement strand
CCCCAGCAGATCGAGTTCTCGCGGCTGAACCTGACCTACGCGGTGATGAGCAAGCGCATCCTCAACCAGCTGGTCGAGGAGGGGCACGTCGATGGCTGGGACGACCCGCGCATGTCCACCATCCGTGGTCTGCGCCGACGCGGCTACACGCCCGAGTCGATTCGCGACTTCTGCCGTCGGATCGGCGTCACCAAGAGTGACAACAACGTCGAGTTCGAGGCCCTGGAGAACTGCGCGCGAGAGGATCTGGGACATCGCTGCCAGCGTGCGCTGGGTGTGCTGCGACCCCTGAAGGTCACCATCGAGAACTATCCCGAGGGGCAGGTCGAGTACTTCGAGGCGCTGAACCATCCGCAGCGGCCGGAGCTCGGCACTCGCCAGGTGCCGTTCTCCAGGGTGCTGTACATCGAAGCCGACGACTTCATGGAGGATCCGCCGAAGAAGTTCTTCAGGCTGGGTCCGGGGCGTGAGGTCAGACTGCGCTTCGCCTACTACGTCACCTGCATCGACTATCGCAAGGATCCCCAGACCGGCGCCGTGGTCGAGCTCATCTGTCGCTACGACCCCCAGAGCCGGGGTGGTGAGACGCCGGACGGGCGCAAGGTCAAAGGCACCATCCACTGGGTCAGCGCGGCGCACGCGGTGGATGCCCAGGTGCGTCTGTACGATCGTCTGTTCCAGGTACCCAATCCTGGCGCCGCGCGTCAGGAGAAGCCGCTTGCGGAGCTGCTGAACCCGCAGTCCCTGGAGGTGCTCGAGCACTGCAAGCTCGAACCGATGCTGGCCGAGGTCGAGCCCGGCGCGACCTATCAGTTCGAGCGACTGGGATACTTCTGCGCGGATCCGAGTAGCACTACCGGCCGGCCGGTGTTCAACCGGACGGTCACGCTGCGCGATACCTGGGCCAAGATTGCGGCCCGGTGATGCGCCGGGTCAGCGTGCGGCCTGGACGAGTGGGGCCCTGAACAGGCTGAATCAGGCGTCCAGCTCGTCCAGGTCCAGGGATTCGGGGCTGACGTGACGCACGTCCTTGCCCTTGACCACGAACACCACGTACTCGGCGATGTTTTTTGCGTGATCACCGACCCGTTCCAGTGACTTGAGCACGAAGGTCACGCTGATCACGTTACCGATGGTGCGCGAGTCCTCCATCATGTACGTGGCCAGCCGGCGCAGGGCGGACTGGAACTCAGCGTCCAGCTCCGCGTCACCCTTGGCGATCTCCACCGCCTTGACCACGTCCAGACGGGCCATCGCGTCCAGCGCCTCGCGTAGCATGCTGGTCGCCAGCCGGGCCATGGTGTGCACATCGCGCAGCAGCCGCTCCGAGGGGCGTGGCGAGGAGGTGGCGAACAGCTCGATGGTCATGCGTGAGATGCGACGTGCCTCGTCGCCGACCCGCTCCAGATCGGCGATGGCGCGGTTCAGCGACATCACCATGCGCAGATCGCTGGCCATCGGTTGACGTCGGGCCATGAGATTCATGACCGCCTCTTCGCCCTGCACGTCCATGAAATTGACCATGTGGTCGCGGGCGATCACCTCGCGCGCCAGCTCGACATTGTGCTCACGCAGGGCCAGCAGCGCATTGGCGATCTGGTCTTGGACCAGACCACCCATGCGCATGACATGATTGCTCAGCTCCTCGAGCTCTTCGTCGAAGCGCTTGACGATGTGTTCCGAGTTCTGGTTCAAGGGGCGTTGCCTGTGGTTCCCGAATCGGGTGGATGCCGTCCGCCGAGCCGGTAGTAGTCGCCTCGCCGGTGGTTGTCTATCCCAGTGCGTCTCAGCCGAAGCGTCCGGTGATATAGTCCTCGGTCAGCTTGTGGCGTGGCGTGGTGAAGATCTGATTGGTCTCGCCAACCTCGATCAGGTCGCCGAGATGGAAATAGGCCGTGCGCTGGGAGACACGCGCCGCCTGCTGCATGGAGTGCGTGACGATGGCGATCGTGTAGTTGGCGCGTAGCTCGTCTATCAGCTCCTCGATACGCGCGGTCGCGATCGGGTCCAGGGCCGAGCAGGGCTCGTCCAT
>JAGRHX010000294.1 GCA_020444775.1 Gammaproteobacteria bacterium | reverse complement strand
ACGCAGCGCCGCACGAGGAGCCAGACGACCGCGCCTATTTCTTCGGGTCGAAGAACGGTGCCGGCACCATGAGCTGGTTGTCCTGCTGGACCAGCGCGCCCAGATCGGCGCTCGCCTTCATGAACGCCTGCCACTGCGGATCGGCGGCCATCGCCGCGCGCTTGGCGGCGCGTTCGGCCGCATCCTCGTACTGCCAGATGTGCACATAGGTGTTGACCGGTCCCGATTCGGTCACCAGGTACAGGGCCGGCTGACCGAGGTTTCGAGTCTGCGCTTCCCAGCCCTTCTCCTCGTACAGCTTCAGATGCGCGTTGATCGATCCGGGCTTGCAGCGATAGGTGCGAACGTCGTACAGCATGTGAATGCTCCTGATGCCAGATTGAAGTGCTGGCGCCGGCTCCAGAAAACCCGACCTGACTGGACATGGGACTGTCCGGACCGGACGCCTATGGACACGAACGGCCGTGGAGCGCGACGCTCGCGCCTGAACAGCTGGCACTCGGCACGCGTCATGCGACTCCTGCGGTCCGATGCGGTAGCCTTGGCGGCCCGTTCGTCGGAGTTGAGCCTATCATGAGCAGCGATGACCCACGCTACCCGGCCTGCCCGGGACCCGACCCCTCGCCGCGCCCACCACGCTTCAAGGTTCCGGCCGGCGCCTGCGACACGCACTTCCACGTGTTCGGGCCGGAACAGCGCTACCCCTGGTCGCCGGCGCGTGGCTACACACCGCCGGATGCGACCGTGCCGATGCTGCAGTCGCTGCACCGCACCCTGGGGATCAGCCGCGGCGTCGTCACCCAGCCCAGCGTCTATGGCACCGACAACCGAGCGAGCCTGGACGCGGTCGCCAGCGCGCCACAGAGCATGCGCGCGGTGGTCGCCCTGCCGATCACCGTCAGCGATGAGGAGCTACA
The DNA here is from genome assembly GCA_020444775.1 of Gammaproteobacteria bacterium. The sequence continues at coordinate 6,193 of JAGRHX010000294.1, read as the reverse complement.
GTCGTTGCACGCGGCTGGCGCCCGCGGCGTGCGGGTCAACATGGTCGACAAGGGTGGGATGCCCTTCGATGATCTGCACGAGGTCAGCGAGTTCTGTCATCGACTGACGGCGCTGGGCTGGCATCTGGAGGTGCTGATCCATGTCGACAGCTTCGACGATCTGCGTGGCACGCTCGGCGCGCTGCCGGTCGACGTGGTGGTCGGCCATCTGGGCTACATGTCGACCGCCCTGCCACTCGACAATCCCGGCTTCCAAACCTTCCTGGAGCTGCTCGCGCAGGGCAACTTCTGGGCGAAGCTGACCGGCACCTATCGCATCACACGGTGTCAGCGGACGCCGTACGACGACGTGCTACCGTTCGCCCGCGCGCTGATCGAAGCGGCGCCGCACAAGATGCTGTGGGGCACGGACTGGCCGCATCCCCATCATCACGGCTTCATGCCCAACGACGGCTATCTGCTCGATCAGCTCGCCGACTGGACCGATGACGACGCGGGCCTGATCGAGCGCATCCTGGTCGACAACCCGGCGCGTCTGTACGGCTTCCAGGACCAATAGCACCGCACGGCGCGGCCGGCTGCGCCGTGCGCTCAGCCGGGCCAGTCGACCTCGTCATCGATCGGCAGCACCGGCCGTGGCAGGTGCTGCCAGTCGAAGTTGCGCAGCAGCGGCGAGGTCAGACCGGGTGCGTCCACCTCCACCACCTGCTCGTGCGAGAAGAACTCGTCGAATCCGCCGCGAAAATGCCCGCGTGACTTGACCACCACCACACGCGCCTGGCCGATGTCGAGCCCGAAGGCTTCGAAGAAGGCCGGGTCCGCGCACTGCACGCGCTGGGAGATCACCACCACGCTCAATCCGGCACATTGCAGCAACGCCGATGGCCCCAGATCCACCGTGCCACCGGCGAAGATGCCGCGCCTGCAGCGCACCGGTCCCGGATGCAGTTTGCGCACCGTCGCCGCGCATTCGAAAGGCCGGGTGAAGGGCGCATCGGTGCTATCCGATTGCAGATGGCGATTGAAACGTGCGGCGAAGGACGCACCCTCCCCGAGCGCATGAGCCTCCTGCGCAAGTGCCGGATCGTTGATCACGCCGATCAGCGCCGACTCGACACCAGCGGCATGCATCGACTCGAGCAGATACATGGTGTTGCCGCGGCCACCGCCGCCCGGATTGTCGGCGACATCGGCGAAGATCAGAGGCGGCCGCGCATCGTCACGGGTAGCGAGCGCCAGCGCGACCGCGTCCTCCAGGCTGGTGAGCGATACCTTGAAGCGATCGCGCATCGCCCAGCCCGCCCGAGCCAGCTCGTCGGCGAGCGCACGCGCCGTGTCGGCGTCGGTCGCGGTGACCACCGCGGTCAGCCCGTTGAAATGGGTGTCCGCGTAGGCGAAGCCACCCATCACCGACACGTTCAACACCCGCCCGGCATAGGCCGGCGTGTGCATGAGGCGCTGGCCCAGGTCGATGAGCTCGCCATACGGCCTGTCGGGAACGTCGTTGCCGGTCAGCATGGTCACGGTGGGTGGCACGATGGGCAGACGGACACTCGCGATGAAGGTCTTCAATCCCCCCATGAGACGCCGCAGCATCAGCGCCGATTCGGCGCCACGCTCACGCATGTCCATGTGCGGATTGGTGCGATAGCCGATGAAGGCGTCTATGGTCTGGACATCACGTTGCGAGACGTTGGCGTGCAGGTCGAAGCTCGAGACCACCGGCACCTGCTCGCCAAGCACCTCGCGCACCAGGGTCTGGATGGTACCTTCCGGGTCGTCGTCGGCGGTGCACAGCGCCGCGCCGTGCATCACGCAGTACACGCCATCGAGCGGGCCGGCGTCACGCAGGCCGGCCTCCCATTCCGCCACCAGCCCATCGAAGAATCGCTGCTCGACCGGCCCATTGGGCTCGGTCATCGCCAGCAGGATCGGGACCGGCTGCCACGGCCCGTGCGTGTCCATCTCGGCGACGAATCCGGGCAGCTCGCCGAGCATCCGCGGCGCCGCGGAGCGCGCGTCGCGCATGATGTCCTCGCCGCGCAACAGGGTTCGGATCGCGAAATCACGCTCGGTGGTGACCGGCGCGAATCGATTGCATTCGATCGAGAAGCCGAGCAGCGCGATCCGCGGGTTGTGCACTTCGCTCACAGCTCCACTCCCAGCAGCTCCGCCACCCGTTGTGTGGATTTGATACCGGTTCCGGTCAATACCAGCACGGTGCGTTGCCCGGTCTCGATGACGCCCTGCTCGATGAGACGGTCAAATGCCGCGGCGACCTGCGCCGAGGTCGGCTCCACATAGATCCCGGCGCGTGCCAGCGACAGGGTCGCCGCCGCGATCTCCGCCTCCTCCAGCAGCACCGCGCCGCCGTCGCTGCGGCGCAGGGCCGCCAGCACCTCGGGCAGACGCACCGGCTCGGCGATCGCCGTGCCCTCGGCGATCGTCGGCGCGACGCTGCGTTCCACCACCTCACGGCCGGCCAGGAAGGCGGCGGCAATAGGCCCGCAGTTGGCGGGTTGCGCGGCGAACAGCCGGGGCAATCGATCGATCTGCCCGCAACGCTGCAGCTCACGGAAACCGATGTCACAGCCGAGGACGTTGGAGCCGGCACCGCACGGGACGATGATGTTGTCCGGCACCTCGAAGCCCAGATCCTCCCAGAGCTCGTAGGCGAGGGTCTTGGTGCCCTGCAGGAAGAAAGGCTGCCAGTTGTGGCTGGCATAGAAGATCTCGCTCGAGCGACGCACGGCCGCGTCCGCGGTGGCCTGGCGGCTGCCCGGGATCAACTCGAGACTCGCCCCACAAGCACGCATCGCCACGGTCTTCGCCGGGCTGGTGCTGGCCGGCGTCATGATCGTCGCGTGCATGTCACCCGCGGCGGCATAGGCCGCCACCGCGGCCCCGCCGTTACCCGAGCTGTCCTCGAGCACCGCGCTCACGCCCTGCTCACGTAGCAAGGACAGCATCACGCTGGCGCCGCGATCCTTGAAGCTGCCGGTCGGCATGAACCACTCGCATTTGAGCAGCACCTGGCGGCCATGACGCTGATGCTCGATGAGCGGCGTGCACCCCTCGCCCATGCTGATCGGACGCGCGCACGGCAGCGGCAGCGCCGCCTGGTACCGCCACAGGCTGCGCAACCGGGCATCGATCTGGCGTGGCTCGATCCCGGGCAGATCGGTCAGTAGCAGCGGCGCGCCGCTGTCGCTGCACCAGCGCGGCTGCTCGATGGGCCAGGTCCGACCGCTGCGCGGATCCAGATAGGCAGGCGCGGGATGCTCGCTCATACGTGGGGCAGGACCTTCTCGGCCGCGAGCCGCATGGCGCTCTCCACGTGCTTGCGATCGATGCCGCCGATGTTGAACCACAAGGCGAACTCGGTGATGCCGAAACGGCGCTTCATCTCCCGCAGCTTATCCACGCAGGTATCCGGATCGTCGGCGATGGCGGCGCCGTACTGGTGCAGCTTGTCAAAGCTCAGATAGCCCATCTCGCGGGTCTTGCGCCCCTCGGTCATTGTCAGCTCATAGCCCTTGACCACGCCGGTCGACGGCGCCCCTTGCAGCTGGTTGGCGGTGACCTTCGCATAGAACCATTCCACGTGCGGGGCGTAGATGTCCTGTGCCTGGGCGCTGCTCTCGGCAACGAAGAACGGCAGCAGGATCATCCGCTCGGCCTGTTTCGGATCGCGACCGTGCTCGACGCACATCTGCTCGTAGTGCTGAAAGTTGCGCTCCAGCTCAGCCATCCAGTCGTCTCTGTAGGTCCGATAGACGAATGGCGAGGCAGTCTGGATGTTCCAGCCACCGCGCGCGGTCTGCTCGAAGCTCTCAGGCGAGATGCACGCCTGGTAGACCGGCGGATGCGGCGTCTGGATCGGCTTGGGCAGCACCTCGACCGGCTCGGGGATCTGCCAGAACTTGCCGTCGTAGCTGATCTTCTCCTCGGTCCAGGCCTTCATGACGATATCCAGACCCTCGCTCAGCATCTCCCTGCTCATGTCCATCGGCACGCCCAGACCGACGAACTCGTGCGGCTGATAGGCCCGCCCGACGCCGAAATCCAGACGGCCGTGCGAGAGGATGTCGATCAACGCGAAGTCCGACGCCGTGCGCAGCGGGTGATTGAAAGGGATCGCCACGATCGCCATGCCCAGACGCAGCTTTCGGGTACGTTGCGCGATGGCCGCGGCATACACCTGGGTGGAGGTCACCACGCCGTAGGTGGAGAACAGATGCTCGGCGATCCAGGCCTTGTGGTAGCCGAGCTCTTCCGCCAGCTCGAAGAAATGCAGATCGTCGTCGAAACATTCCACCCGACGGCTCTGATCGGGAAACTGGCTGAGGCTGAATACCCCGAATTTCATGATCCATCCTCCCTCTTGTGCGCGTGTCGCTGCACGGTTCTCATGTGTCCAGGGTCGCGACCGGCAGCACCAGCTCTGGACCCGCCGACTCGAATTGGATACGCACCGGCTTGTCCAGCGCCAGGTCGGCAAGGCCAGCGCCGCGCAGCTGCGCGTTCAGACGCACACCCTCCTCCAGCTCCACCGTCACCAACACATAGGGCAGCTCCTGCTTGAACCCCGGATGGAACGGATGATGGGTCTCGGTCCAGCTGTGCACCTTGCCCTTGCCGCTGGCCTGCACCCACTTGGACTCCATCGAATAGCACTCATCACACATCGGGCGCGGATAGTGCCGGATGTGTCCGCACTGCGCGCACTGCTGCAGCATGAGCCGGCCTTCGCGCAGGCCGTCCCAGTACGCCACCGTGTCGGGATTGGGCAGGGGTATGGGTTTAGAGGGGGGGTCTTGCAATTGTTCGGACATGCGGATTCTGCCTCGTGTATGCGCCGTCGGCCGAACGGCCGACGGCTACGGCCGGTGAAGTGGACCGGTGAGAGGGCCGGGCGTGCGACCAGCTTCAGGCACGCGCCATGATGGCGACCGCGCCGTCGCCCATGTCGCCATAGCCGGTGACCAGCCCGACCTCGGCATCAGCCACCTGGGCCTTGCCGGCTTCTCCACGCAGCTGCCGGACCAGCTCGACGATATGGTTCATGCCGACCATGTGCGCCTGCGAGAGCAGCCCGCCATGGGTGTTGATGGGCAGGCTGCCGCCGAGGTTGATGGCGCCGCTGGCCACGAACGGCCCGCCCTCCCCCTTCTTGCAGAAGCCCAGATCCTCGAGCTGACACATGACGATGTAGGTGAAGCAGTCGTAGATCTCGGCGACGTCGATGTCGGCATGCGTGACACCGGCCATCTCGAAGCACCTGGGCGCCGCCTTCGCGACACCCAAGCGGGTCATATCGGGTCGCTGCGTGATCGCGCTGGGGCTGTCCGGGTGTCCTTCCGCGATACCCAGCACCGCGATCGGCGGTCTGGCGCAATCGCGGGCACGATCCATGGCGCTGACCACCACCGCGGCCGCACCGTCACTCTCCAGCGAGCAGTCGAACAGCCGCAGGGGATCGGAGATCATGCGCGAGTTCTGATGATCCTCGAGCGTCATCGGCCGGGTCATCATCGCATTACCGTTCAGAATGGCGTTATGTCGCGTCGATACCGCTATTGCGCCCAGCTGCTCGCTGGTGGTGCCGTACAGCTCCATGTGCCGGCGCGCCATGGGCGCGTAGAGCTGCGCCGGCGCGATGGCACCGAGCGGCATCTCGAACTCACCGATCAGCTTGAACTGCGGCATCTCCTGGACCCGCGTGCCGATACGGCCGCCCGAGGCGCCGTTGCGCCCGACCGGGATCAGGACATGATTGCAGATGCCGGCGCTGACCGCGGCCAGCGCGCATTGCACGGCCGCCACGCAGCTCGCCCCACCGAGCGGGGTGGTCGCCGAGAAGCGCAGATCCGGGATACCGAAGTTGGTCGCCAGATCCTCCGCCACCACGGCCAGATTGCCGTAGGGGATGATGCCGTCGATGTCCTTTGGCGAGAGCCCGGCATCCTCGATGGCGGCGAGCGAGGCCTCGAGCTGCAGGCGCAGCACGCTCTTTCCGGATCCACGCGAATACTCGGTCTCGCCGACGCCGGTAATCGCACCCTTATTGCGTAATGACACGCTTGCCTCCCCCTTCGACGGTCGAACGGATGATGCGCTCCAAAGGAGCGCGAGAAGGATTTGGAGGCTATTGAACCGGGCGATGGGCGTCAATCGGCGGTACGCGGTCAGC
>JAGRHX010000027.1 GCA_020444775.1 Gammaproteobacteria bacterium | reverse complement strand
TGGCCGAGCCGCTGGGCTTCGATTCATTGTGGGCGCTCGAGCATCATTTCACCGGCTATGCCATGTCGCCGGCGCCGACCCAGTTGCTTGCCTACTACGCCGGTCGCACCCGACGCATCACCTTGGGCACGGCGGTCATCGTCTTGCCCTGGCACGATCCAATCCGTGTCGCCGAGCAGATTGCCCTGCTCGATGTCATGTGCGGCGGACGCTGCATGTTCGGCTTCGGCCGTGGCGCCGCCAGTGTCGAGTACGCAGGGTTTCGGATCCCGATGGAGGAAGCCCGACCGCGCTTTGTCGAGGCGGCCGAGCTGGTGCGTACCGCGCTGGCGGAGGAGAGCTTCGAATGGAACGGTGAGTTCTTCAAGATCCCACGCACCTCGATACGGCCACGACCGATCTCGCATCCCGAGCGGCGCTTCTATGCCTCGTCGGTGAGCCCGGAGTCGGCGGAGGTGATGGCGAAGCTGGGCTTCGGCATGCTGGTGATCATGCAGAACGAATGGCCGAAGGCGGCGGCGGACATCCAGAAGTATCGGGACATCGCCAAGAGCGTCGGACACGTGCCGGCGCCGCCGATCATCCTGACCAACGTCTCTTGCGCCGAGAGTCGCGACGAGGCCACCGAGCGGGCCATGCACTACCTGAGCCGCAAGTGGGACTCGATAGACAACCACTACCATTTCTCGGACGGTCATCTGGCATCGGTCAAGGGCTATGAGTCCTACGGCAAGATGGCCAAGACCTACTCGAAAATGAAGGACCAGAGTTTCAGGGATAAGGCCACCGACTTCTACGTGAAGATCCAGATCGTCGGTACTCCCGACGATTGCCTGCAGCAGATCGAGGAGCTGCAGGGCCTGACCGGCACCGACCATCTGGTGACCGAGTTCGGCTACGGTGGCCTGCCGCATCACGAGGCCGAGGTGAACATGCGACTGTTCGCCGACCGCGTGCTGCCGGTGCTGCAGCATGACCGGCGCTTCGACCTGCATGGCGCCGAGGGCATTGCGCCAGACGCGCCGAAGGTGCGTCACGATAATCTGTTCGCTCCGGCTTGAACAGCCGACCTGAGGGCTGGTCCTCCGGTTTCAGCCCGAGGACCTGGCCCGAAGCATCGGGCAGACGCGTGGGTTCGCGATTGACTGACCTGAGCGACCGGCCCGGGGATACGTGCCCCGGGACCGGCTCAGTGCTTGCCGCTACGTAGCAGTCGCCCGGGTAGCGCCCCGGTGGGTTCGCCGTGTTGCCAAACGGGCACGCCGGCGACGATGGTGCTGTCGATGCCGTCTGAATCCTGGAGCAGACGCTTGCCGCCGGCGGGGAGATCGTACTTGATGTGTGGCATGCGCAGTTGCAGCCGGTCGTAGTCGACGATGTTCAGATCGGCCTTGAGGCCGGCCTCGATCCGACCCCGGTCGGTCAGCCCCATGGCGCGTGCGTTCGCGGCAGTGAGGCGTCGCACCATGTCTTCCAGCGGCAGACGCGGCCCTCGCGCGCGATCCCGGGTCCAGTGGGTCAGGGTATGCGCCATGTCGGTGGCGTCACACATGATGCCAACGTGCGCGCCACCGTCGCCCAGGCCAATCAAGGTGTGCGGATGACGCAGCATCTCGTAGACCGGGTCCATGTTGCCGGCGGTGTAATTGGTCATCGGGTGATAGAGGATGTTGCGGCCGTCGCGCTCGAGCATCAGGTCATAGGCCAGCGCGGCCGGCTGTATACCCAGTCTGCTGGCCCGTGCCGCGATGCTCTGCTCGGGGTCCGGCTCGTACTGTGGCGGGTCGCCGAGCACGAAGATCCGTTCCCAGTCGCGCAGCCGTCGGATCTGAGCTCGTGTGCCGCCGGGCTCGTCGATCAGCCGGGCGCGGAACTCGGGGTCGCGCAGCACCGCGAGGCGTTGCTCGAAACGCAGTGACGCGAGCGTCTGCCAGCTCGGACAACCGAGGAACGGGTTCTCCGACAGCTCGAAGCCGAGCAGCGTGCTGGTCGGGCGGCCGCGGATCTGGCCGCTGATCGCAAGGCCCTCGGCGTTCGCCCGGCTGATGCGTTCGAGAAGCTGGCGCCATTCCTCCGGCCAGCTGTCGCGCTGCAACAAGGTGAGGGTGAGCGGCCGGCCCGAGTGGCGCGCGAGTCGTTCCAGCAGACCGAACTCCGCGTCCTGGGCGTCGCCGAAGTCGGCCACCACCTGCAGCCAGCCACGCCCGACCCCGGCCAGCGCCTGGGCTATCGCCGTCAGCTCGTCCTCCGCGGCGCCATAAGAGGGTATCGGTTCTCCGTGCGCGGTGCGGTGCTGCAAGAGTCGCGAGGTGGAGAAGCCGAACGCGCCGGCACGTATCCCGTCGGCGGCCAGCTTCGCCATCTGCGCGCGGTCCTCGGCGGTCGCCGGCTGCCGTTGCGCGCCCCGTTCACCCATCACGTACACGCGCAGCGCCGCGTGTGGCACCTGGGTTGCGACATCGACGTCGAAACGGCGTGCCGCGAGCGTCCGCAGGTAGTCGGGAAAGCTTTCCCAGCTCCAGGGCAGGCCCTCGCTCAGCACCACCTCTGGAATGTCCTCCACGCCCTCCATGAGCGCGATGAGCATGTCGTGATGGTCGGGCCGAACCGGTGCGAAGCCGACTCCGCAGTTGCCCATCAGCACCGTGGTCACGCCGTTGCACGATGACGGTGTGAGCTGGTTGGACCAGGTCGCCTGCGCATCGTAATGGGTGTGCACGTCGACGAAGCCCGGCATGACCAGACGGCCGCGGGCATCGATCTCCTGCTGACCACGAGCGGCGATCCGGCCGACCGTCGCGATGCGATCGCCGGCGATGCCGACATCCGCGTCGAAGCCCGCGCGGCCACTGCCATCAATGACATGACCACCGCGAATGACCAGGCTGTATGTGTCGCTCATGCTCGGGACCACCTTCTGAACAGGTCGGATTGTAGAGGCCGGGGTAGACCGCTCCGGGCGCGGTGCTGGGCATGTTCAGCCCCCCTGCAAGCGTAACGGGCTGACGCGCTTCGAGGAATGCATCAGAATCAGCGGCGAGGGACACCGCCCATACCGCTGAGCAGAGCTACCAGCATAGTCGGCTCGAGCGCGCATGCCGATCGGGATGATGCCCGTTCCACGGCGATGCGTCCCGGTGTTGCCATTCCCCAGAGATCTTATCGAGGTGCCGGTCTTGAGCGAGAACGATCAGAAGTCCCTGAGCGAGTCGTTCAGGGCGACCCGCGAGCGGATTCGAACACAGATGGGTGGCAGCGAGCGCGTGCAGCGGATCAGGGACCGGGGCCGCCTGACCATTCGTGACCGGCTCGACAGACTGTTCGATGCGCACAGCTTCACCGAGATCGGCACCTTCGCACGATCCGCGCGCGTGCCCGACCGCGACGAGACGCCGGGCGACGGCAAGATCGGTGGCATCGGACGAATCGATGGCCGGCCGGTCTGCGCGGTCGGGGACGACGTGACGGTCAAGCATGGCTCCAGCTCCCACGTCAGCAGCAAGCGCATGGACCGCATCTACGAGCTGGCCCTGCGCAACGGCCATCCGTTCGTCTATGTCGGCGAGACCGGTGGTGCGCGGCTGCCCGACACCCTGGGCTCGGAAGGGTTCTCGCTGGTCGCGCCCAGCGTCAACATGAGCAGTCGCGGACGCGCCATCCCGATGGCCTCGGCCATCGTCGGTCGCTCGTTCGGCGGTTCCTCGTTCAAGTCCGCTATGTCCGATTTCGTGGTCCAGACACGGGGTTCCTGTCTGGCGGTGACCAGCCCGCGGGTGATCGAGATCGCGACCGGCGAACGCATCGACTTCGAGGCGCTCGGTGGTGTCGATGTGCACGACCGTCTGACCGGACAGATCGACCGGGTCGCCGATGACGAGCAGCAGGCCTTCGCGCTGATCCGGGAGTGGTTGTCCTACATGCCCTCGAACGCCTGGCAGGTGCCCGAGCGTCGTGACTGGGATGGCGATCTGTCGGCCGACGAATCCATATACGACCTGGTTCCGACCCGACGCACACGTGGATACGACATGCGTCGGGTGCTGCGCAGCCTCAGCGACGACGGCGAGATCTTCGAGCTCAAGCCGAACTTCGGTCGCAGCACGGTGACCGCGCTCGCGCGGGTCGCCGGGCGGGTGGTCGGTTTCGTTGCCTCCAATCCCATGTACTACGCCGGCGCGCTGACGCCTGAGTCCTGTGACAAGGACACGGCCTTCGTCTGCATGTGTGACGCCTTCAACATCCCGCTGGTGTTCCTGCAGGACGTGCCCGGCTTCATGGT
>JAGRHX010000293.1 GCA_020444775.1 Gammaproteobacteria bacterium | reverse complement strand
GTCCGCAGCTCGTGGCTCATGTTCGCCAGGAACAGGCTCTTCGAGCGCGCCGCGGCCTCGGCGCGGTCGCGCGCCTCGCACAGCTTCGACTGAGTCTCGAGCAGACCCGAGATGTCCTGGGCGAGCAGCACCAGACCTTCCAGGCTACCTGCCTTGTCACGCAGCGGCGAAACGGTGAGCGCCACCGGTCGCGGCGTACCGCAACGTGCAACCAGCTCGGCTCCGTTGCGACGCGCCTGCAGCGACTCCAGCGCGGCTTGTAGTGCATGCCCCCGCAGCCCGCCGGCCAGCCCATCGCCTGAATCCTGGTCGCAGGCAACGATCCGGGCCACGTGCTGACCGACCAGCTCGCCGGGCGCATAGCCGAGCAGCTCGTGCATGCCATCGTTGAGCATGCGTATCCGGCCGTCTACGTCGAGCACCGCGAGGGCGTCGTTCATGGAGCTGAGGATGTTGTCCAGGAAGTCACGCGAGACGGTGGTCCGCCGCAGCGAATCGGTCATCTGCGTGAATGCCCGGGTCAGGATCGCGACCTCACCCTCGGCCGCCAGCGGCATGGTCACCCGCTCGTCGAGCACATCGAAGCGACCGTCCGCGACGCTGTTGACGGCCGCGGTGAGCTCTTCGATGGGTCGGCTGATGTGCCGACGCAGATACCGTTTACTGGACAGCGCGACCAGCGCGATCAACAGACTGACAGCGATGATTGTCGCCTGCGCCACCTGCACCGTACGTTCGGACAGCTTGCCACGCTGGGACAGCTCGCGCTGCTCGGCAGCAAGCGCCTCGTCGATCATGCGAAGCGTCCAGCGCTCGGCCTGCTTCAGCTCTGTCTTGACCTTCATCAGTTCGGTATCGATACCGACGTAGCGCCGATCCGGCAGCAGCGCCAGAGCCACCATCTTCTCGCTGCTGCGCACGAGCGCGTCCACCGGCCCGCCGAGCCGGGCCACATAGATGAGCTCTTCCGGGAAGTGCGTCTCCAGCAGCCGCGTGTAGGTTTCCAGGCTTCGCCGTAGACGCGTGCTCGCGGCCCGAACCTCCTCTTGCAGATTGAGCGGCTGCCATCGCTCCGGCGCCGTGCGAGACATGGCTTCCCGGGTTCCCTCTTCCAGATCGGTCCCCGCGGACGCGGCTTCGAGGTCGGCCACCGCGCCCTGCAGCAGGGCCAGCTCGGTGGTTGTGGAGACGACCCGCAGCGCCGAGAAACGTAGACCTTCCAGCGACTGCACGGCCGGCACCGTGCCATGCACCACCGAGCCATGGGATCGATGCAGCCATTCGATGCCGAACACGGCCATACCGGCTAGCAGACCCAGCATCAGCACATGCAGACCGTTGACCAGCGACAGCCGCCGGCCGAACGAGGTGCGTCCACACGTCGCGTCATGGGCTGCTGCGGGCGAGATGCGCTGTACGTTGGCTGTGCTCACGGGCTCTTTGCTGATGACACCTGCGACCGCCCCCTGCAACGGGGTGGACGCCCTTACCGCGGCCGAACCGGGCTCCGATTCACCGATCATCCACGCGCGCCGATGGGGCGCTCACGGCTCACCCGGCGCCGGTTCGGTGCATGAGTAGAACGCCCATCGCGGTATGGGCTGCTTCCTCTAGCGGCCGCGCGGGCCAATGCTTGAGCCCCTGCCAATGCTCGAGCCTTTGCTTGAGCATCAGAGTGCGGCTTTGTCGCTATCAGCTCTGAACCGCAGCCACCAGGAGTGCCCTCATGAGCGCCGTTGTGAGTACGATTCGAACCCGATTCGACGAGCCGTCTGCCGGCGCCACCACGCGGCATCGATTCCGGGCCGGGCTGCAGAACGAGATGTTGCGGCAGAAGCGCTTCCTGCAACGCCGCATGAGCTGTGCCGACACCGCCGAGGATCTGGCTCAGGACGCCATCCTCCAGGCCTATCAGGGTCTGGGCCGGTTCCAGGCACGCTCCAGCCTGTCTACCTGGATAACCGGGATCAGCGCCAATCTGCGGCGTCAGCACCTGCAACGTGCTCCGCAGCATCGGTTCGAGCACCTGGATCTCGATGAGCAGAGCCTTGCCGACGACGCGCTGGAGCCGAGTCTACAGCTGGAGCTGGAGCAACTCACCGCGACCATCGAAGCCGCGGTCACCCGCCTCAGCCCGGAGCTGCGCGAGGCCTTCATGCTGGTTGCCGTGCGCGGTCACTCCTATCAGTCGGTCGCCAGCCTGGCCGACACCAGCGTGACCAATGTGAAGAACCGTGTGCATCGCGCCCGCAAGGCGCTCAAGCAGGCCGTGCGCGAGAGCGAGCGGCCGCCTCGAGCACCAGGCCACGAGCACCCATGAGCCGTCCCGCGCGGGCCGACCTCTCGCCGATCGCTCAGACCTCGTCGCGGCCCAGGGTGGAAACCGGCTCCGACGCGAACCACTGTTCGAGGTCATTCAGGGCCGAACGCCACGCCGGCACCATGACCGGTGGTGGTTGGTCCAGCGACGCCGGAGCGGTCTGGTGCAGTCGCAGCAAGGCCTTCAGCACCTGACGTTCGAGGACCCGGGCATTCTGCCCCTGAGCAATCGCCAGGGCCTGCTGCAGCCAGGTGCTCGCCCGATCCACATCACCACCTCGCAGCTCCAGCTCGGCCTGCATGCGATGCACGTCGACCGCGTGATAACGCTCACCCGTGCGCTGCATGGCCTGCCGGGCACGCTCCAGACTGCGGCGTGCCGGCCCGATCAGATCGGCCCGTGATTGGGCCTCGGCCAACAGACACAGAAACCAACTGCGACCGAGACGCGCGCCCGTCGCCTCGTAGGCCTGCATGCCGGCGCGCAGCTGTTCCACGCCGTGCAGTGGGTCGTGCAGCCGCGCCTCGGCCCATCCATACAGCATCTGCGCCAGCGCACCCCAGTAGGGGAAGCCCTGCTCCGCGGCCAGAGCCATGGCCTGCTGCGCGGCGTCGGCGGCCTCCGTCGGTTCGGCGCGCACCTGGTGGACGTTGGCCAGCATGCACAGCGCCTGCACCTGGCTGAATGGATGACCGAGCGCGGTGGTCAAACCCACCGCCTCGCGTGCGTAGCGCAAGGCCTCGTCGGCATACCCCAGGAACCACAGGCTGCGCCCGGCATAGGCCAGCGCCGCGGCGCCGGAGTCGCTGCCAAAGCGTTGCGCATGAGGTCCCGTCGGTTGGTCCCGGTAGATGTCCCGGGCCAGCCGGAGGTGACGCAGGGCTTCATCGAAGTGAGCAGTGAACAGATAGCCCATGCCCAGGCCCAGATGGGCTTCGAGCCTGTAGGTCGGATTCTGCTGACGTCGACCGAGAGAGAGCAGCCTGGCACCGAGTCGCAGCGCTTCGCCGTATTCGGCACGCAGCAAGCGGAACACCCGCTGGCCGCGCAACACGGCGGCAAGCTCCGGTCCGTCGCCGATCACCCCGGCAAGCGACGCGCAAATCGACGCTGCGCGCTCATAGGTGCCAGCGGCCTCCTCGGCTGCGTAGCCCCGGGTCGCCAGCAGCCCTGGCCCGAGGTCGGTCAGCAAGGTGAGCTGCCAACGCTGCCGCTCCGTCGGATCCTCGATCCGGTCGGCAATGACCAGACCGCGTTTGAGCTGGGCAATGGCCTCCTCATAGGCCGAGCCGTGCATGGCACGGGTCGCGGCACGCCGCAGATAGGTCAGTGCCTGGCCGTGCTTGTCGGCCTGCGCGAAGTGCACGGCCAGCAGCTCCGGCTGACTACGTAACAGCTCCGGGAAGCGCGCCTCGATGGTCATCGCGATCCGCTCGTGCAGTGCTCTGCGCGTGCCCTTGAGCAAGGTCTCGTAGGCCACGTCCTGAAGCAGGGCATGGCTGAACTCGTAGCTTGCCTGGGGCGGTATGCCGTGCACGCTCAGCAGGTCCGCGCGGACCAGCACGTCCAGACCATCGAGCACCGAGCTGCTGGCTTCCTCACTCACGCTCGAGAAAAGCTCGTAGCTGAAGCGCGGACCGATGACCGCGGCGAGCTGCAGGAAGCGACGCGCGGCACCCAATCCATCCATGCGCGCGAGCAACGAATCGTGCAGGGAATCGGGCACCCGGATCGGCAGCCGCTCGGCCAGCACATCAGCCGACGGTGCATTCACCGGCAGGCCGCCCTGCTGCGGAGCACCGGAGCGGGTGGCCCGGTCGGCACCATCGGTGCCCGTCAGCGCGGCCCCGGCCAGGCTCTGCTTGACGGACTTGCTCAGCTCCCACAGGTACAACGGGTTGCCGGCAGAGCGTTCGACCACCTGGCGGACCAGCGCCGCCTCCACCGGCATTGCCAGGATCTCGCCGACCAACCCGCTGGCTTGCGGCGGTGGCAACGGCTGCAACGGCAGTTCGAGGATTCTGGGCGACGCCAGCCACGGCGGGGTGAAACTCGGACGATGCGTGCACAGCACCAACAGCTTCAGATCGGCGAGCTGCGTCATCACGTTGCCGAGCAGCTCCAAGGTGCTGGGGTCGAGCCACTGCAGGTCTTCGATCACCATCAGCACCGGTCGATCCGACGCGACCGCATGCAGCTCGCGCTCGAAGCACTGCATCAACGACAGGCGGCGCCGGCGCGCGCTGAGCTCGGCACCGGGCGTACTCGGATGCTCGATGTCCAGAAGCTCACAGACCAGCGCAACGGCTTCGCCGTCCTGCACCGCGTTGGCTGCAAACATACGCTCGATCTTGCGCGCCCGACGCGCCATGCTGTCGCCCGACTCCAACCTTGCCAGACGCCGCAGGCGGGCGATGATCGGGTGAAACGCGCTGTGCGCGTACTGTCGCTCGCCGAAGAAGCGTATGGACACGGGCCTTGGCGCGCCCAGGGTGGCCTGGAACGCGTCGACAAGGCTCGACTTGCCCAAGCCGGCATCCCCATGCACGACAACCGCCCGGCCCCGCCCCATGCAGACCTTCCGCCACGATGCATCGATCTCGGCCAGGGCATCGTCGCGCCCGACCAGACGCTTGTGCACCTCGAGCTGACGCTGCAGACGCTGACGTCGCTCTGGAGCCAGAGCCTCCAGCAACCGCCAACTCCGTATCGAGTCCGTCCCCAGTGGCACCGCCGGTCCGGGCGCGTAGACGAAGCCCGCACTTTCGGCGGCCTTGGAACGAATCTCGACCAGGATCTCGCCGGGTCGCGCGCGTTGCGCCAGCACCGCGGCAACCGCCGGCGGGGTGCCGACGATCTCCAGCTCGTCGGTGGCCTCCGTGAGCCCCGGCCGCACCACCACCTCGCCGCGCGCGAGACCGACACGAGCCAGCCAGGCCGCGCGCCACGGCTCGCCGTCTCCGTCGTGCTCCGGTGCCGAGTCGTCACGACTCAGCGCGGCGATCTCCAGCGCCGCCTGATTGGCCCGAATCAGATCATCCTCGGCGGCGTGTGGATAGCCGAAACTGAGCTGCACGCCGCCGGCCGCGAGCTGGTTCAATCTCGCGCCACGGCGCCTCGCTATGCGCGCGCAGGCTGTACGCAGCCGCTGCAGCAGTGCGCTCAGCTCTTCGGGATCCAGCCCCACGTGTGAATCCAGCGCGCCGCCCGGCTCGCAATGCACCAGGATCATGCGCCGTCGCTCGGCCTGCGACCCGGGCATCGAGCCAACCGTCAGAGCGCCGCGCGGCGCGCTGCCCTGCCACTCGGCAAGTGCCCGCAGGATCCGCCGGCGTGGCCCGAGCAGCACGCCGAGCTCCTTGAGATCCGCATCGCTCAGCTCGCGCAGGGTCTGCAGATCGATCTCGTTGCGCGCGAACACGGCCAGCAGCTTTTCCAGACCCAGCCCCTGGAGGAAACGGGCCACCCGCGGATCCGGGCCAGGCCCGACGAGCGCGGTCGGATCTCGTGGCTCGAGTGCCGCTCCGACACCGACGTCCTCCAGTAGGTCCGGCACGCGAGCCGCGATGAGTGACGTGCTCGAGGCCCGCCCGCTGCCATCGACCCGCGCCACGCCCAGTTCCTGCCGCACGGCATCCACCGCCAGCGCGAACGCGTGCATGGACTGGAAGCGCTCGCCGACCGGCTTGGCCAGCGCACGACGCAGCACGGCGACGAGCGACTGCGGCACGTCCGACACATAGCGGGTCAGCGCCGGCGGCTCCTGCTCCAGGATCGAGGTCATCACCTCATGCGGCTCGGTTCCGACGAAAGGTCGTGTACCGCTGATCATCTCGAACAGGATTACGCCGAGCGACCAGACGTCACACAGCTCCTCGTCCGCTTCGCCACGCAGGCGTTGCGGCGACATGTAGGCCAGGGTGCCGAGGCGTACACCAGTGCCGGTCAGATTGCTGCCATTGAGCTTGGCGATGCCGAAGTCGAGCAGCACGGCGCGGCCATCATTACCGACGACGATGTTCGCCGGCTTCACGTCGCGATGTACGATGCCCTGGCCGTGCGCCAACGCCAGTCCGTCGGCCAGCTGGCCGACGACCGCCAGCGCCTCGGACAACGACACGCCACCACGCAGGACGACCTCTTCCAGGGTCCGGCCATCGTAGTAGGCCATTGCGATGTAGAGACGACCGTCCTCGGTCTCACCGACATCGTAGATGGTGCAGATGGCAGGGTGATTGAGCCTGGACGCGGCGCGCGCTTCCTGCATGAAGCGCGCCCGGGTCGACGGATCGACCACCCGCTGTGACAGGAACTTCAACACCACCGGCCGATCCAGCCGGGTGTCCAAGGCCTTGTACACCACACCCATGCCGCCGGCCCCGAGCCGCCGCTCGATCCGATACGGACCGATGGCGCCAGCCACGTCCGCGGTATCGGCACGGGTCTGCAGACGCATGTCGTAGATCGCGGTCATCGGCTCGTCGACCGAGCCATCGGCCGCCAACAGCGAACGGACCTCCTCGAGCAAGGCCTCGTCGCCACTACACGCCGCACGCAGAAACGACAGACGCTGCGACTCCTCGAGTGACACCGCCTGAGAGAACAGGCGCTGGACACGTGACCAGCGTGCTTGATCCACGACTACTCCACCACAGCCTGCGTTGCCCCTACGCATGGGCGGCGCGAACCGACACCCCCTGTCGGAGGTTCGGATCCGACGCCGCCGCGCGTCATCATCCATCACATTGGAGCCAATGTGTAGGCAACCGCGCTCTGACATGGTCACGCCCGCGGTGGCCCGGACAGGCCATCCCGGCATGACGTGCTCGATGGCTCGACCTACAATCGATGGCCTCGCATCAGCACCAAGACGCATCAGCACCAAGACACGGGCGTAGACATCCATGACCGGGCCGTCGAACCACAGTCCTCGCACACCGGCAACGCACTCGCCAGCCAGTACCGCTGGATGGCCCGCAACCGACAGCGTCCGTGCCGGCCTTGCCGACTTCATCGGACGGCCGCAGGCGACAGCCCTCGCGTTGACCCAGGCCGGTGCCGATCTGTGCACGCGACTGTTTCGCAGCACGACGGATGCCATGCAGGCCTATAGAAGAGCGGTCGTCGCCTCGGCATCGGCGGAATCGGCGGATGCGCTGTACCGAGCGGCCTGGACGCAGCTCTGCGGAGTGCTGGTCGCGCCGGGCGCCTCACTGTCACTGCTCGACGGCCTGCTCGGTGAGCACGAGCTTGCGGGAACGGACGCGAACCTCTGGCCACCGGCCCACTTCGAGGTCCAAACACGTGCGGTGGCCATACCGGTACGCTTCTGGGCCGCTCAAGGTATCGCGATGTACGCGGTCGACCCGGCGCGGGTCAGGGCCTTCCTGCCGGATGCCTACCGCAGCTATCAGCTCAATGGCAAGGCGCTGTTCGCGCTGCGTATCACCGACTATCTGTTCTCTGATCTCGGCCCCTACTACGAGATCGACGTCGCCTTTGGCGTGCTGCCACGCCAGACACGCTGGCCGGTGCCAGGCACCTATGCGCTACAGATGCTCGTGACCAGTCCATTCGCCTGTAAGGCCGGACACGTCATCTGGGGTTATCCGAAGACGGTGGCCGATCTGCAGATTCAATACCGCGGTCGCAGCACGGCGCAATGCACCGTGCTCAACGACGCCGGCAAGCCCAGCATCGTCGTCGGCATGTCCCGAGGAGACCGGCTTCTGAGCTCACCGCGCGTGCCGGTGTTCAGCTATACACAAAAGGACGGGCAGCCATTTCGGACGCGAATCGTCCGTAGCGGCCACCACGAGAGCGTCGTGCTGGGCGGCGGCGGTGTGCAGGTTCAGGTTCACGACGACCAGCACCGGATCGGGCACGCGCTCAGGGCGCTCGGGGTCGATGGCATGCAGCCCTTCTTCCACCTGTGGACCGAGCGCATGGGCGCAACCCTCGAGCATCCCCACGCCTTGCGCTGAACGCCCCCCCGGCGTCGCCCCCGCGTCGCCCCCCCGCGTCGCCCTTGCCGGCGCAGGATGCGCGGCTCAGAACGCGAGCTCACGCAGCCCGGCACGCCAACGCGCCGCCCAGGCATAAGGCAGCCCCATCCATTTCAGCGCCGTCAGCAACTCCCGCGGCCAGGCCCGTGGCTCGAGAATGGATATCGGGGCGGTGTCGCGTGGCCGGGTGCGCAACCTCAAGGTCTCCGCGGCCAGCAGACCGGTCATCGTCGCCGCTTCGATGGTGGTCACGTCGATGACGGACCGGCAATAGTCCCCGGCCAGGAACAGATTGGCGATCCGGGTGCCGGCTTCCGGTCGCGACGCCCAGCTCCCGACCTCGTTGACGAAGATCGGATCGCCCGCGTTGTTTCGCAGATAGGAACGCTCGTAGTCGATATCGTCGGCATCCAGATGCGGAATGTATCGGCGCAGGTCCTCGAGGATGTAGCCCATGGCAGCGTGCCAGTCGAGCCCCACCAGGGGCGCGAAGTTGGACGCGACGAGATTCAAGAAGGTATTGGGTCGATTCGGCCAGTCGTTCCAGGTCTGTGACTGATCGACGAAGGACAGTCCATAGGTCGAGTCGAGCATCACCACATGCTCGGCGGGTATGCCAGGCACACGGCGTTTGAAGTACAGGTCTATGGAGCCGACCGGCACGCTGTTCAGGTTGCGCACCGCACCGAGCTGCGGATCGGCCGCGTACAGCGCGTCGTCGACCAAAGCCGCAAGCCCGTTGGGTGGCACCGCCAGGATCAGCTGGTCGACCGGACGCTCGATCTCGTGACCCTCGCCACGCGGATCCGGGTCGTGCGGCGCGTACTCGGCATCCTCGGGCACCCGCTTGTAGACGATCGCAAAGACACGGCCGTTCTCGTCGAGCGTCAACCGGGTGACATCGTGACGGGTATGGATACGAACACCGAGCTCGTGCAGGCGTGCGACCAGCACCGCGAGGAAGCGCTCATGACAGTTGCCGTCCAGCACCCACATCATGGGCTCGGGCTGGCGGAAGCCGTATGCCAGGAACTTCTGGTAGGAGATGGCCGAGGTCCTGTAGGGCGCGACCGCGAACGCCTTGGCCAGCACCTCCTCGTACTCACGCGCGGCCGCCGCGGTGGCATAGCCACGCGTGCCCAGGAAGCCGTTCACGCTGTAGCGATTCAGATAGCTCCAGTAATGCAAAGGCTGCGACAGCAGGTCGACCATCGAATAGCCATAGATGTACATGTCCGGCATCGATAGCAGACCCGAGCACAGGTTCTGCATGGCGTAGCCGGCCGCGCCGACATTGGTCAGCGCCTTGAAGTCTGGATAGCTGCCGGGGCGCAGGAACTTGACCGTCGGCCGCGGCAGGAATCGATCACGCAGACCGAGCTCGTCGACCAGGCTCCAGAAGTTGTGGTACCAGTTGCAGAACATGTGGTAGCAATGCTCGTGCAACCAGCCCTTGTGCTCGAGCACGCCGAACTGGCCGCCGACATACGCGCCGCGTTCGAACAGCTCCACCTGATAACCACGCTGCGCGAGTCGCAGCGCCGCGGTCATACCGGCAAGTCCAGCGCCGACGATGCTGACGTGCGGCATTCCGCCTGAAGCCGATCGGTTCGAGGTCTGCGGCATCTGCTCGCTCATGTGCAGGGCCAGCGGGCATGCACATGCACCCGAATCCGGAGTTCATGGAGTGGACTCGACACCCGGGGTGGGCAGGCGGTCGCGCGCATCAAGCCGGCTCGCAAGGCCGCTCGGCTGCGAGCTCACGTTTCAGCCACGCCCGTGCAATACGCAGCTCGCGCCCGACGGTGGCCACCGAGATGCCCAGCACCCTTGCGCTCTCCTCGTAATCCAACCCGGCGAAGCAATGCAGCTCCAGCAAACGGCTCTTGCGTTCGTCGAAGGCCTCGAGCCGGGTCAGTGCCTCGTCGATCAGCAACACCGACTCCAGTGATTCAGGGCTACCGATGATGACGTCGTCTATGGGCACATGGGGATGGCGGCCACCGCGTTTGCCACGATTCCGTCCCTTCGCGTGATCGATGAGTATGCGCCGCATGGCGGTGGCCGCGACGGCCAGGAAGTGGGCCTGCGACTGCCAGGTGACGCCGGCCTCGGCAAGCCGCAGATAGGCCTCGTTGATCAACGCCGTGGTCTGCAAGGTATGGTCGGATCGTTCGCTGAGCATATGTCGATGCGCGAGCGATCGCAGCTCTCGGTGCACCGCGGGCACCAAAACGTCGGTCCGCAGCGGTCGATCCGGCGCGGGTTCGGCACCCATGCCGACGGCCGGCTCATGGGCTGGAACCGTGCCCGATCGGCCGGTCGCGGTCGCGCGCTCGGCAGGCGCAGTGGGAACGGCGCACTCTGGGACATCTGCAGCGGCCGCGCAGGGTCTGTTCATGGCATCGCCAGGCAAATCGATGGGAAGAAGAGGCGCTCTTTTATCATCGGCGCGCGACCGCGGGCAAGGCAGGCCTTGCCACCGAGGTGGTGCTCAGCGCCGGGTCGTATCCCGGGCGATGCCCAGATACAGCAGGAACTGCGCGCCCGGATCACGGTTACGCACGTCCACACTCGCGCCCATGCAGCGGGCCAGCTGATTGACCAGCGCGAGCCCTATACCGGTACCGACCGTCTCCCGCGTGAGCTCGCTCTCGGCGCGATAGAAGAGGCGGAAGATCCTGGCCACCTGGGCCGCCGGCACGCCCGGGCCGTGGTCACGCACGCCGAAACACACCCGGCCCGGGGTCCGCGACGAGCCGTCACCGCGCGACGGGTCCCGACCCTCGATCTGCCAGTCGATCTCGATGCGCTTGCGCTCGGCACGGGCCGAGAACTTGATGGCGTTGTCCACCAGGTTGATGACGATCTGACTGAAGAAGTCGGTATCGACCAGCACCTTGGTGTCGGCATCCTCCGCGGCCAGGGTCAACACGAGCTCGAAACCAGAGCGTTCGACCTGACTTGCGATCTTCGAGCGTACACCGTCGTGCAGCTGCGCAAGTGTGACCGCGCGCAGATCGGCGCGCAGATCGTTACGGGTCATCCTGGCGAGCTGCAGCACGTTGTCTATGAGTCGCGACAGACGTTCGCTCTCGTCGTGAATGTAGGCATAGTAGACCTGCTTGCGATCCTCGCTGGCCCATCCGGCCTGGAGCATCTCGCCGTACATGCGTATCGAGGTGAGAGGCGTCTTCAGCTCGTGGCTGACCGCGGATACGAAGTCCTGCTGTTGCCGTGAGAGGTCGATCTGCTTGGCACCGAGCCGATACATCATGACCACGCCCACCACCAGCACGACCAGCAGCACGCTGGCGCCGATCAGCACCACGCGCGCACCCGGGCCGGCCGGCAGGCGGGTGATCGTATAGATCAGCTCCAGCTCCGAGAACGGCTTGGACAGCCGGCCGCGGTACAGCAGGCTACCCTGCAGCTCGTCGCTGCTGAGCACATAGCGAGACCGCCCCTGGCCCGAGAAGGCATTCAGCAGATCGCCCTCGTAGGCGATCGCCAGCTTGCTCATCCGCGCCAGCGCGCTGGTCTCGAACGCGCGTGCGAACAACGCGTCCAGAAACGCCTTGCGCTCGATCAGAGCGCCCTGCACGAACCGCCGTCCGTCCTTCCAGACCTTGCGGAACAGCACGAAGTGTCCGCTGCCCAGCAGGCTCAGCTCCAAGGGATCGATCTCGTTCTCGAAAGTCCGGATCCGCTGTGCATCTTGACCTGAGACGCCTCGCCGCGCCCGCGCTTCGACGCCATTATCAGCGGGCTCTCGCGGGCCAGCGGGCTCTCGCGACTCGGCCAGCGGTGCCTCGGGCGCGGGCGCGCTCTGGCGCCACGCGTCCACACCAGGGTCGGCAGGTACTGGCGGCGGCGATGCGGGCCGTACGTTGTCGTCCAATGGGCGCTCGGACATCGAGGGCCCTGGTAACGGCAGCCGCGGCAGCGCCGCGCCGGCGCCTGCACCCGGCGTTTCATCCGCGCGCCCGGCCAGCGGCTCCGCCGCCTGCTGCACCGCCTCGGCCTTGCTGCGTGCCCGGGCCCGTTGGGTCGTGAGCTCGACCTGGCGCTCGCTCGCGCGCCGTTCGGCTTCGACGGATTCCTTGTCGGCGAAGGGCGACTGCAGATCCAGCTCATCCACCCGGCCGAGCGTGTCGCGGCGCTTCCTCGGCGCGACACGGGCCGCGTCGGTATTGAGCTGGTCGAAGCCGGCCTGCGCCGCGCCTTCATCCGCCACACGCTCGTACAGACGTCGCATCACCTTGGCCTGCGCGCCGGGCTCGGCCGCGGGGCCCGGCGCCGGCTCACCATCGCCCGCACCGCTTGTCGCGCGCGCGCCGGCAATCTCATGTGCGTAGCGCGGGGCACGCGACGCCGACGTGGCCTCCTCACGGGCAAGGCTCGCCGTGTCGGCGGAATTCTCGGCATCCTCGTCCTGCCGAGTTCCGGCACGGCCGGCCTCGCTGGCCACGCCCGAAGCGCTCACGGTAGCGCTCAATCGCGCATCGGACAGCGACTGGAGCGATGACCCAAGACCGCCGCGGACGCGGGAGGGGGGCTGGCTTACGGCGCTATCGGTCGTCGCGAGCGCCTCGTCGCGCACGTCTCGACCGGGTCGCAGCAGCTCGTTCTCCAGCAAGATGGCCTGGATGCGTCGAGCCAGCGCCTCACGCCCCGATCGATCGTCCTCGGCGCTCAGACGCTCGCTGGCCGCGGTGTCGGATACCGGCAGCAATGGCGTCGAGAAGAAACCTTCTGGGTCGACCTGGAAGTAGCCCACGAGCCCGGGCAAGGCCGACCCGCTCGACAGGCTGGCGAGTGGCGAACGACGCACCAGATTGCTGTTCCTTGCATCGACCGGCACTTCGAAGCTGTAATCCGAGAACGGACGACGCTCCTCCTCACGTAACGCCAGTTGCAGACGTTCGTCGATCTGCAGACTGAGATCGCGTGCCAGGGTCTGGTGTTGATGAAAAACCTCCCACTTCATCTGCCCCAGCGCGTTATAGATCAACACAGCGCTGGGCAGCAGCAGCGCGATAAGGAACACGCCCAGACGTAGCAACAGCCCACGCCGGCTGAGGCCGTGCAGCGTCGGATTGCGCACCGCCCGTGGCATATCAGGAGAGATTCAACCGGTATCCGGCGCCGCGAATCGTGACCAGATATCGAGGCGACGACGGATCGGGCTCGATTTTACGTCTGAGCTTGGCGATATGGATGTCGACGGTACGTGTCTCGATGTCCAGATCGCGTGCATAGCCCCAGACCCTGGCGAGCAGCTCCTCGCGGGATACCGGTCGCTCCGAGTTCTCGCGCAGATAGCTCAGCACCGCCATCTCACGCCGGGTGAAGCTGATGGTCTCGCCGTTGCGGGTAGCGCTCAGATTGCGTACGTCCACATCGGTACGCTGCTCACCGCTACCGAGCCGCAGATGGTGGTCGACCTCGCTGCCCGCCCCAGAGCGACGCAGCACCGCCTGCACACGCAGCACCAGCTGAGCGACAGAGAAGGGCTTGGCCACATAGTCGTCGGCGCCCAGGCTCAAGCCCTGGATGACGTCCTCGTCCGCGCTGCGCGCAGTCAACATGATCACCGGCTGGTCTCGGTCACGCTCGCGTAGACGCTCGAGAATCTCGAAGCCACTCACCCCCGGCAGCATCACGTCCAGCACCACCAGATCGAAAGTGCCACCGAGCGCCAGACGCAGCCCCTCGCGACCGTCCGCGGCCCCTTCCGCCTGGTAGCCATGAAAGGTGAACACGTCGAGCAGACCCGTGCGGATCGCCGACTCGTCCTCGACGACGAGGATTCTCAACTTGCGCTGATTCATGCGCCGAAGCTTAGCAAGGAAGCCCGGCAGTCGGATGTAAATCGTTCGTAAACAGCGTGCTCGAGCTTTTACCAAAGCCTGTCTTATCGCCGCCCCCGGCCCCGCCTAGGCTGCCTGCAGTCACCCACAGTTGACCGGAGGCGAACCCCGATGACCTTGATGAACCGGATGACACGGCTGTTCAAGGCCGATCTGCACGCAGTGCTGGACAGTCTGGAGGAGCCCGAAGCGGTGCTCAGACAAGCGGTGCGCGACATGCAGGAGGCGTTGAACGATGCCCACGTCCAGATCGAGCAG
The DNA here is from genome assembly GCA_020444775.1 of Gammaproteobacteria bacterium. Next base: position 496 of record JAGRHX010000293.1, on the reverse strand, counting down.
ATGCGTCGTGAATGCACGCAACTGGTCACGCGATGTGCGGCGCTCGAACGCGAGCTCGACCAGATCGAGCCGGAGCTCGACATCTGTTTCGAGCACGGACAGCACGAGCTCGCCCGTGCCCTGGTGCGAAAGAAACTGCACCTGGATCGCCTGCTCAACACGCTGAGCCAGCGCAAGCAGGCGCTCGAGACCGATCTGCTGGCCGCCCAGAAGACTCTGGCGGCCCGACGCAGCCGTCTGGAGGAGATGCGCAACAAGGCCGAGATACTCGCCTCCAGGGAGCCGTCAAGGGAGTCGCTCGACGATCCTTCAGCCGGTCCTTGCGCGCCGGGCAACGCGTGCGGGCCGAACGACGCCGAGGTGGAGGTCGCGTTCCTCAAGGAGCAGCAGCGCAGAGCCGGGCGTAGCGGCGACCCGACCGGTGGCTCCACTGGCGGTTCCACTGGCGGTTCCACTGGCAGCTCCACTGGCGGTTCCACTGGCAGCTCCACTGGCG
>JAGRHX010000292.1 GCA_020444775.1 Gammaproteobacteria bacterium | reverse complement strand
CCCGGCGACGACATCTGCTCGACCAGGAAGCCGTCCAGGCTCGCTGCCGCGATCGGTGCCAGTGCCCGCATCTGCGCGATTGCCGCGTGCACCTCATCCGCATCGGCGAGGTTCAGGCGCACGCCACCGACATCACTCTTGTGCAGGATGTCAGCCGATACCACCTTGAGAACGTACGGGCCGGTCAGCGTGTCCAGACGCTCGGCGAGCTTCGCGACCGAGAGGCCGTCCAGGTCTCCGGCGGCGATGAAACAACCGCTCGGGACCGGGACGCCGTGCTCGCTGATCAAGGCCTTGGCCTGGTGCTCGCCGAGGCTGCTCCGGCCAGCACGCAGCAATTCGTCGAACAGGTCCTCGTGCGTTTCCGAACCGGCCGATGTCATGTCGGGTCTCTCCGCGTCTGCCGTCAGGGTGGCGAGTCGGGCCGGGATGCGCGTGGCTCGATGCGCGCCCTGACGAGATTGATGGTTTCGTCTGCTTACCAGCTCGCGATCAGTAGCTGGTCGGCCAGGTGCGCATCAGATGCTCGCCCACGCCACCCGAGCGCCGGCGCCGGTAGACGTCCAACATGCGGATCAAGTAGTCACGCGTCTCCTGGGGCTTGATCACGTTCTGCACCGAGAAGATCGTCGCCATGTCCCACACTTCGATATCCTTCTGGATGTGCGCGAGCGCCTCGTCGAAGCCTTCCTCGCCCGGCGACAGGCCATGCACGATGTTGGTCGCGAAGACCGGATCCATGAAGCTGACCTCGGCGGTAGGCCAGGCGATCATCTCGTCGTTGTGCTGACCGCCACCCATCGCCACGTAGGCGCGTCCATAGGCCTTGCGGACCAGCACCGTTATGGTCGGCACCGTGATCAGACAGGTCGAGTTCATGAAGTTCATGATCTGTCCCGGGGCACCCTTGCGCTCGGCATCGGTGCCGACCACGAAGCCGGGCGTGTCCATCAAACGCACCATCGGGATGTTGAACGAATCGCACAGCACCTGGAAATCGATGATCTTCTTGCAGGCCTCGGCGGACAATGCGCCACCGCCCACCGCGGGGTTGTTGGCGATGATGCCGACGCTCTTGCCGTCGAGCCGGGCCAGGGCGACGATGGCCGGGCGGCCGTAGCGGGGCTTGAGCTCGAAGTAGCTGCCGCGGTCGACCAGGATCTGGACGATCTTGCGCATGTCGTAGACCTGCGTGCGACGCTCGGGGAGCACCTCCAGGATCCCGTCCTGCGGCTGCGCGGCGTCCTCGGCCACCGCGTAGCAGGGTGGCGGCTCGCCGTTGTGAGCGGGCATATAGCTGAGGAACCGACGCAGCTCCTGCATCGCTTCCTCGTCCGTGTCGACGAAGCGATCGATGAGCCCGGTGCTCTCGGCGTGCAGTCGCCAGCCACCGAGCTGCTCGAGGTCGACCTTCTCGCCTATCGCCATGGACACCAGGCGTGGACTCGAAACCGACATGATCGAGCCGCGCTTCATGACCGCGAAATCCGCGATACACGACAGCCAGGCGGACGAACCGAACGCGGTGTCCAGGGCGGCCGCCAGCCATGGCGTCTCGCGTGTGCGTCTGAACTGGGTGGTGTCGTTGCCGAGCAGTTGTCCCATGCCGCGTGAGCCCATGGCATCGGGCAGCCGCGCGCCGGTCGATTCGCCAACATGCACGAAGGGCATGCCACACTCCGTGGCGCGCTTGCGCACATGACCCATCTTCTTGGAGTTGGTGGCGCTGGTCGAGGCGCCTTTGGTGGTGAAGTCGTTCACGCAGACCGCGACGTCACGACCGTCGATGCGGGCAAAGCCGATGAGCTTGCCGTCGCGCGGTGTTTCAGGCTCGTCGTTCTTGTACACGCCCGAGGCGCCGAGAAGACCGGTCTCGATGAAGCTACCCTCGTCGACCAGACAGTCCAGTCTCTCCTGGGCATTGAGCTGACCTCGCTCGCGCCGTCGCTGGAGCTTCTTCTCGCCGCCCATCGCGGAGGCACGCGCGCGCCGCTCTTCCAGCTCTTGAAGGATCTTGTCGTGTGCCATGGCATACCTCGACGTGTGCAGCGGAATCGGTCGACGGCCGGTGCTCTGGCGGGTGCGGCCGGCGCTCGAATCCAGGTTGAACTGTGGTGCGATTATGCACATCATGGTTCAACTATGGCAATGAATGCACCATCTCCTGCCGTTCCGGCCGGCGACTGCCGCGGCATCGTGAAGCCGTCATGCTGGCCGGACCCGTGCCCTGCGCGCGCGCGATCCATTGCATTGCGCCCGGTGCAGTTGTCGTGACCCGTACCTCGGGCACCGTTGGCAAGGCGCTGGACCTGCTCGATCTGCTGGTCGCGGAGCCGGACGGACTGACCCTCAGCGAGCTGGCCCGGCGGTCGGGCATCCACAAGAGCAGCGTGCTCAGACTCTGCGCGACCCTGGAGCAACGGGGGTATCTGAGCCGCACGCATCGTGGCGCCTACTGCATGGGTGCGCGGGTCACCCAGCTCGCGCAGGCCTATCAGAGCCGACAACGATTGGAGGCCCTGGTGCGTCCCTCGTTGCTCGCTCTGCGCGATCACAGCGGCGAGAGCGCCGCGTTCTATGTCCCGGATGGGGACATGCGGGTGTGTCTGTATCGTGAGAACGCCCTGCACGCGATCCGTCATCACGTCGAGGAGGGCACGCGTTTCCCCCTGGCCGAGGGCGCGGTGGGCCGGGTGCTGCTCGCCTGGTCGTCGACGCCCGCGGCCGATAGCGAGACGATACGGCGTGACGGCTATCTGATTTCCGACGGTCGCGAGCCGTTCACCGCGTCGGTGGCCGCGCCGGTGTTCGGACCGGGAGATGAGCTGCTCGGCGCGGTGGTTGTCTCGGGGCTCGCCAGTCGCTTCACCGCGGCAGCCCGCGAACGGGTGCGGGTCGAGCTGGTCGAGGTCTGTGGTGCCCTCACGCGGCGATTGCAGGGATGAGCGAGATGCGTTCGATGCCGGATCTTCGCACCCAACCTTCCTGACCATCACCGAGGCGAACCCGCCACCAGCCCGGGCGGCTCTCGATCAGGTCGACCTGGGTGCCCTCGGGTAGGGCCTGGGGTAGCCGCGCGGGTGCGTTCAGCGAGTCCGAGGCGCGCAGCAGCGCGCCGTTGCGGTCGACGACGACGGCGCGTCTGTCCGCGTCCGGCGCGGTCTGTGCAAACAACAGCCAGCCCCAGCCCAAAGCGAGCAGGGCCGCGCGGACCCGTAACAGCGGCCACCGCCGCCACACCGACAAGCCCAGGGTCAGCGCGGCGAGCATGAACAGCGCGCCGGCCAGCAGCGCGCGTTGCGTGGCGCTGAGCGGATGCGGCAGGAACGGCAGCGCATGAGCCCCGAAGGCGCCCCGTGGCTGTGGCACCCAGTCCGGCAGTTGACCCTGGATATAGGCCAGGTTGGCGCGAGCCTGCCGGTCTGCCGGGTCGATCGCCAAGGCCCGCTCATAGGCCAGAACCGCATGCCCCGGCCGCTCGGCGCGCAGCCAGGCGGTGCCCGCATTGGTGTAGAGCATCGCGTTCGCGCCGGTTGTTGTCTGCAGGGCGCGCCGCGCCGCCTCGTCGAACTGGCTGGCGGCGGTCTCGAAACGGGCCAGGCGTTCGGCGCGTGAGCTGCTGGCCTGGGCCTGGACGTAGCTGCTGATACCGGCCTCGACCAGCGGCCGTAGCAGCTCCGTCTCCGCTTCCTGGGCTCGGCTGGAGCCCGCCGACAGCACCGCGAGGGCCATCAGCAACAGGCCGAGTGTCAGTGGTCGCAGCCACGCCGCGCGCGCGTCGGGCTCGGACAGGTGCCGGGGCGCACACCCATCGGTTATCCGGTTGGGGGCCATGTCGGTGCAGCAGTACATGCGTCGCTTCATGCACCGGCTCCGGAAGCCGTGGCCGACGCCGTACGCGCCGATGCGGCGTTGACGCGTGCCTGACGCCGGAACGTCAGGGCATCACGCACCAGGCGCAGCGCGTCTTCACGCAGCGCCGGGTCGGGCGCCTGGGCCGTTCCTCCCGGTCTGAAGATCTGTTCCTCGCAACGTGCCAGCAAGGTCTCGTAGGTGCTGCGCTGGGCCGGGTCGAGCAGCGGTGCCAGGCGGCGCAGGCGCGCCGCCAGCCGATCGAGGTTGTCGGCCTGCTCGATGCCGCGTTCGATCGCGCGCAGCTCCTGACGCCGCGCCATGACCGCCGGATCCCGTGTGCCACGACGTGCGACGATGCACATTGCCAGCAGTCCGATCAAGCCACTTGCATACAAGGTCACCAGCAGCAGTCGGGTCAGGCCCGGCCGGCTGCCGGGCACGGACAGCAGCCGCTCCGGATCGGTGGCGATCGAGAGATCGGCGCCGCTGAGCACAAGTCCCGCCGTGCCGGTCGGAGACGCATCACCAGCGTCAGTGCCCGGTGGCGATTCCCTGTCCGCCGGCGTCACGGGGAATCGTGACTGCGTAGGCTTGCGCACCACCTGGGCCGCGCCGACCCGTTCCGCGTCGCCCACCGACAAGGCAATCGGATCAGAGCGCGCGCTCTCATAGCGGCCGGTGTCTGGATCGAACCAGCTCAGCGTCAGGGCAGGTATCGCCGTCACGTCCTCACGCAGCACGCGGATCGGGACCTCGAAGCGCTTCACACCGGCATCGACCCGTCCGGCGATATCACCGCTGCTCGGCAGCTTGAAATCCTCTTCGTTCAGGCCCATGGCGGTCAGCGGTGGCAACGATAGGGTTTCCAGGGCACGGTCACCATGCACCTCTATGGTCAGGTTGATGGGCTCGCCGGCCTTGAGCACAGACCGATCGGCGCGCACCGCGAGCGCGTAGCCGGCGCCCACGGTGCCGCTGAAGCTGGCCGGTCTGCCAGCCTGTGGCAAGGCGCGCACGCTCAGCGACAGCGGCTCGTCGACGGCCCGGGTGCGACGCACCTGGGCAGGCTCGCGACTGCCCATGAAGCCGCGACGCCAGCGCACCGCTTCCTCGGTGACGATCGAGGCA
>JAGRHX010000291.1 GCA_020444775.1 Gammaproteobacteria bacterium | reverse complement strand
TCCAGGCCATGGAAGTACCACCAGGGAATGCCATTCATCCCGAAGATCAGCGGCGTCTGCGCGTCTAGCAGCTGCTTCACGCCGTCGACGATGCCCGCCAGTGCCGGCGCCTTGACGGTGACGATGACCAGATCCTGGGTGCCGAGCTGCGTCGGTCGATCGGTGGCGGTGACCCGGGCCTGGATGGTCTGATCGCCGCTGCGCAGCGTGATGCCGTTGCGCTGGATCGCCTCCAGATGCGGACCGCGGGCCACCACCGACACCTCGTGTTCCGCATTGGCGAGTCGCGCGGCGAAGTGCGAGCCGACAGCACCGGCACCGTAGATGCAGATTTTCATGGCTGCCCCCAAAGCAGAACCCTGTCCGTGCGCGTGCTGGCCCGCCCGGCGTGGCGCGGGCCGCTCACGAGCACGATGATGTCCCATGCGCGTCAATCATGCCCGTGCCACGCGTATCACGTCCATGCGCGATCGATCCGTGTCAAGGCGCGGTGCGCCCGACGTCCCTTCATCTTCACCAGGATCGACCGCCCGCGCAGCCTGCAGGCACGAGCTTGTACCCGCGCGGCGGCGCGTTCGATAATCGAGCGCCATGTGGTCACGGAGCACGGACATGATGCCAGCCGAGTTCGACATCACGGGCAAGGTCGTCTTCATCACCGGCGCGGGACGCGGCATCGGCAAGGGCATCGCCCGGGTGCTCGCCGAGTCGGGCGCCGACGTCGCCATCAATGCGCTGACACCCACACACGTGGAGCCGCTCGCCGCGGAGATCGCAAGCGACAGCGGTCGCCGTGCGGTCCCCGTGGTCGCCGACGTCACCAGCAGCGAAGGTGCCCGCCAGGCGGTCACCCAGGTGCTCGATACCTTCGGTCGTATCGACGTGCTGGTGAACGCACTGGGTGATTCGATCCGCACGCCGCTGGTGACGCTGCCCGAGAACGACGCCACGCCGACGCCGATCGGCGATGACGATTTGCGCTTCATCTTGGACATCAACCTCACCGAGGCGCTGCTCTGCACCCGGGCCGTGGGGCCGCACATGCTGGCGCGCCGATCGGGCAAGGTCATCAACATCGCCTCCTGGACCGCGCGCTCCGGTGGCCGGGAGATCGTGCTCTACACCACCGCCAAGACCGCGTTGGCCGGGTTCACCCGTGCGCAGGCGCTGGAATGGGCCGCCTACGGGGTGCAGGTGAACTGCATCGCACCGGGTCTGTTTCCGGACATCGTCACCGGCGGTGAAGAAGGCGTGCGTCGCAGCACCGAACGTGCCCGGGCCACGGTGCCGCTGGGCCGCCCCGGTGCGCTTCGCGAGGTCGGACTGCTCGCGCTGTACCTGGCCTCCAGCGCCTCGGACTACATGACCGGACAGACCCTGATGCTGGACGGCGGGCTCAGCCTTTGAACGCGGCCCGCGGGCCGACAGCTCACGAGGACGCGTTGGGATGAAATTCGGCGTTGCCATCTTCTTCACCGACTATTCGATTCCACCGACCGAGCTCGGCGCCGCCCTGGAAGCGCGTGGTTTCGAATCGCTATGGTGCCCCGAGCACTCGCATATCCCGCTGTCGCGGCTCTCCCCCTGGCCGCAGCGCGGTGAGCTGCCGAAGAAGTACTATGATGTGATGGATCCGTTCATCGCGCTCGCGCAGGCCGCGGCGGTGACCCGCGCGCTGCGCATCGGCACCGGCATCTGCCTGGTCCCACAGCGCGACCCGATCCAGACCGCCAAGGAGGTCGCGACGCTGGACACGCTCAGCGCGGGCCGCTTCCTGTTCGGGGTCGGCTCGGGCTGGAACGCCGACGAGCTCGCCAACCACGGCACCGCCTTCGAAGCACGCCACGAGGTGCTGCGCGAGCGCCTCGAAGCGATGCGTGTGATCTGGTCGCAGAGCAAACCCGAGTATCACGGCCAGCACGTAGCCTTCGGGCCGATGATGACCTGGCCCAAGCCGGTCCAGCAGCCGGCACCGCCGATATTGCTGGGTGGCGAGTTCCCGCATGGCGCGCGGCGCGCGCTGGCCTTCGCCGATGGCTGGATGCCCCACGCGCACCGCCCGAGCTACGACCTGCTGGACAAGCTGGACGCCTTCCATGCCATGGAAGCCGCGGCCGGGCGTGCGCCCGGCTCAACCCCGATCAGCGTATTCGGTCCCAAAGAGGAACGCGCCGAGCTCGAACGCTACGTCGATGCGGGTATAGACCGCATCATCTTCAATCTCGCCCCGGAGCCCGCCGCCACGGTCCTGCCGATCCTCGATGGCTGGGCCCGCCTGGTCGAGGGCCTGAACTGACGGATCGTATGGCTTCCGGCACGACCGGCGGCCTGCCTGGGAGTCATCAGATGAGCGAACAGCACACAGCAGAGAACGACGGACACTATCGCGTGGTCTGGCCACGCAGCGAGCGCACCGTGGCGGTGACCGAGCTTGCGCCGCGCCTGGATACCCTGGCCGGCAAGACCGTCTGCCAGCTCTGGGACTATCTGTTTCGGGGCGACGAGATCTTTCCGCTGCTGGAGCAGGCGCTGAGCGAGCGCTATCCAGACGTCAGGTTCATACGTTACTCCGAGTTCGGCTCCACCCACGGTGACGAGGAGCGCGAGATCCTCGAGTCACTGCCGCAGCGTCTGCGCGAGCTGGGCGTGGACGCGGTGATCTCAGGCATGGGCTGCTGAGGCAGCTGCACGCCCGCCGTGTTGCGGGCCAGCAGCGTTGCCGAAGCCGCTGGCGTGCCGACCTCGTCGCTGGTCTGCGAGGGATTCGTCGGTCAGGCCGCCACCACCTCGGTCGGTCTGGGCATGCCCAATCTGCCGGTCGCCCGGGTGCCGGGTCACGTCGACGGCCAGAGCGATGAGGAGCTTGCACGCAACATCGTCGACGTCACCCTGGACATGGTCATCCAGAACCTGACCGTGACCCCGCCGACGATGCACATCGCCAACGACCCGGCGCCTGGGGAGATCGTCTTCGAAGGCGGCTTCGAGGAGGTCAACCGGCTGTTCTACGAGAACGGCTGGAGCGACGGCCTGCCGTTCGTGCCTCCCACCCGGTCTCGCATCGAGGCCTTTCTCGCCTTTACCGACCGCGCGCCCGATGAATCGCTCGGGGTGATCCCACCGGACAACCGACGCGCAACCCCCTGGAACGTCGCGGTCAACGGCGTGATGGCCGGCTGCCGGCCCGAGCACATGCCGATCCTGATGGCGCTGGCCGAGGCGATGGCGGATCCGGACTACGGTGTAGAGCACAGTGGCAACACGCCCGGCGCCGAGACCTTGATCATCCTCAACGGGCCGATCATCGAGCAGCTCGGCTTCAACTACGAGCAGGGCGCGATGCGCGACGGCTTCCTGCCCAACACCAGCATCGGTCGCTTCTGGCGTCTGTACCTGCGCAACGTCGCCGGCTTCCTGCTGCACCAGAACGACAAGGGCACCTACGGCAACACCTTCCGGGTGGTGCTGGCCGAGAACGAGGCGGCCCTGTCCCGCATCGGCTGGGCACCGCTGGCCGCCGACATGGGGCTTGCGCCGGGCGACAACGCGGTGACCATCGCCCGTTACACCGGCGGAGACGTGCTCGCCTCCGCCTATGGCAACAGTGCCGAGACCATACTGCCCTATCTGTGTGACGGGATCGTCAAGCAGCATGGCTGGCAGGTCTGCTTCACCGTCGGCCTGGCGCCCGGCACGCTGCGCCCACTGCTGGTGCTGAGTCCGGTACTGGCCGAAACCATCGCGCGCTCCGGCTTCTCCAAGGACGACGTGCGCCGTTATCTCTTCGAGCATGCGCGGATGAGCGCGCGACAGTTCGAACGTTATCTGGGCGAGTACACCAACATAGTTCCCGGCCGCCGCAGCCTGGTGGATCTGGTGAACCTGGGCCGCGCCCCCGAGCTGTTCGCCGAGAGCGAGGACCCCGATCGGCTGGTACCGCTGGTCGTCGACCCGGACGACTTCATGATCGCGGTCAGCGGCGATCCGCTGCGCACCAACGCCTATGTGTTCGCGCACAACGGTCTGCTCGGCTACCCGGTCAGCAAGCGTATCGCGCTGCCGGCCGATTGGGACAGGCGGCCGCGAGGTTGAGCACGGGTGACTGAATCGGCGTGGCTGCTGCTGCCCAGCGGACAACGCGCGGCCGGCGATTTCATCGACGACACGCTGGTCCTGCGGGCGCGTGAGAAGGGCCTGGACCACCGCCTCACCAGCCTCGGCGAGTTTCCGCGTCAGCGGGTCGAGGTGATACGGGGACCCGATCTGGAGGCCCGTATCAATGAGCTCTACTACCGGCGGGGCTGGACCGACGGCCTGCCGATCGTCGCGCCCACCCTGGAACGGGTCAACGCCGCGCTGCAGACGCTTTCGCTGCCACGTGACGCCACACTCGGCGAGCTCGACCCGCTCAAGGGCATTGCAAGCGTCGAGAAGGTCGCGGCCAACGCGGTGATGGCTGGTTGCGAGCCGAAACATCTTCCGGTGGTGATCGCCGCGGTGCGGGCCATCGCCAGCCCGGCCTTCAACCTGCGCGGGGTGCAGACCACCGATGAGAACGTCACGCCGCTGCTGATCCTGAGTGGGCCGGACTGCGAGACGCTCGAGGTCAACGCGAGCTTTGGCGCGCTCGGCCCGGGCTGGCGTGGCAACGCCGCGATCGGTCGGGCGCTGCGACTGGTGATGCACAATATCGGTGGCGGCTGGCCGGCCGCGGTCTCGTTCGCGGGGCTCGGTCAACCCGGCCGCTACAGCCTGTGCCTGGCCGAGAACGAGCGTGATAGCCCCTGGCCGCCGCTGCGGCTCGAACACGGCTACACGCTGGACGACAACGTGCTCACCGTGATGCGCGCCGAATGCGTCATCAACGTCACCGGCGGTCTCGCCGAGCTCGCCAGCGTGATGGGCTCGGCGGCTTCGGCGTTCTCGATAGCGCACGGCGGCAAGGTCGCGGTCTGCATCGCCCCCTACACCGCCCGCAGCCTGCGCGCGGAGGGCATGGACAAGGCCGCGGTCAAGCGCTGGCTGCACGAGCACGGGCGTATTCCGGCAGCCGAGCTCGAGGACCTGTGGATACGACGCAAGGCGGTCGAGGTGACCCGCTGGCCGAGCTGGGTGAGCGAGGCGCTCGAGTCGGCCGGGGACGGTGAGGCGCTTGTGCCGATCGTCGCGACACCCGAGGACATCGTGGTTTTCGTCGCCGGCGGCGACGTACCCATTGCCCAGCAGGCCTATTTCCCCACCTGGGGATTTCCGGATTGCTGTATCAGCGAACGTATCGCCGTGGCCCGCAACCGCTGAGGTCGGGTCAGCATCCCATCGGCAACCCGATCGCCGATACCTGAAGATAACGAGGTACGAGGACGTGAGACGACCCGGTGCGGGACACGACGTGCTGGTCATCGGCGGCGGCATCGCCGGCCTGACCAGCGCCTGGCATGCCGCCGAGAACGGCCTGAACGTGGGGCTCATCGAACGTGGCCTGAGCGGTGGGCTGGTCGCCAACGTCGGCCGCCTTGACGGCTTCCCCAGCACCACCGCGCACGGCGGCGCCGAGCTCGGCGCGGTGCTGGAGCAGGCGATCCGCGACCGCGGCGGGCGTATCTACAACGAGAACGTCACCGGGCTGGAGCTCGGCGGCCGCGATTTGCGGGTGCGCACCGAGGCCGGTGAGCGCAAGGCGGCACGGCTGGTGCTGGCGATGGGCGCGAGCCTCAGGCCACTCGCGGTGGCGGGCTTCGAGACCTTCTGGGGTCGTGGCGTATCCCAGTGCGCCTTCTGTGACGCGGGGCTGTACCGCGGACGGCGTGCGGTCGTGGTCGGTGGCGGCAACGCGGCGCTGCAGGAGGCCCTGCATCTGAGCGAGCACGCCGAGGCGGTGGTGCTGGTGCATCGCGGCCGCCGGCTGCGAGCGAGCCCGCGCTACGTCGCCCAGGCCGCCGAGCGCGAGAACCTGAGCTTTCGCTGGAACAGCGAGATTGTCGAGATCCTCGGCGAGTCCGGCGAGCGCGGCGGCGTCAGCGGCGTACGCCTGCGTCACAACGACTCGCAGGAACAAACAACGCTGGACTGCGACGGCGTGTTCGCGTTCATCGGTCTGAAGCCGAACTCAGCGTTGCTCGCCGACCAGCTCGAGCTCGACGCGCACGGCCACGTGCGGGTCGACGAGCAGCTGCGTAGCAGCCATGACAAGGTCCACGCGATCGGTGCGCTACGCGCCGGCTTCAACGGCACGCTGACCGCGGCCGCCGCCGACGGCGCCG
>JAGRHX010000290.1 GCA_020444775.1 Gammaproteobacteria bacterium | reverse complement strand
AATTCCAGCGAGATGACGATGTTGGGCTCATCGTCCACGATTAACACGTTCTTGCTCATGGGGTCTTCAGCTCCTTGTCGTACAAAGGAACGTGGTTCAACTCTTGATGATGTCCAGTCGTGCCGGCGGTCAAAGCGACATCAGCCGGCTGGGATGGGTAGCGTAAACGAAAAGGTGGCACCGGCGCCGGACGTGCTTTCCACCCACAGTTCGCCGCCGAAATGGGCGATAATCTGGCGGCTGATGGGCAGGCCCAGCCCTGTGCCTTGGGGCCGTCCGCTGCGCCGGTCCGCGACCTGACGGAATTTGTCGAAGACGACCGCTTGTGCGGCTGCGTCCAATCCGGGGCCGTTGTCGGCCACGTCGACGCGCACCTGCTGCCCATCCACTTGCAGCGTCACCGCCACCTGGCCGTCTGCCGCATCGGCAAACTTGATCGCGTTGCTCAGCAGGTTGATCATGACCTGCTGCACCCGGTCCCGGTCGGCCTGCACGGTCGGCACTTGGGTGGGCAAATCCAGTTCCAAGGCCACGTTGTGCTCGGCGAAGAGCTGATGCAGCGCCTGCACCGAGTCGAGCACCACGGCGCGCAGGTCCACGTCGGACAGGTCCCATTCCGCGGTGCCCGACTCGATCTTGGCCAGATCCAGCACCTGGTTGATGAGCCGAGTCAGCCGCTCACTCTCGCGCAGGACGATGGCCAGAAATTCGCTGCGCCGCGCCGGGTCCAGGTCCGGGTTGTCGTACAGGATCTCGGTAAAGGCGCGGATCGACGTCAGCGGCGTGCGCAGCTCGTGGGTCACCGAGGACATGAAGTCGTCCTTGAGGCGGTCGAGCTCCTGCAAACGGGCATTGGCGGCGCGCAATTCCGCGGAGGCCTTTTCCAGCGCCTGCGACTTTTCCTCGAGCTGGTGCGAGTAGGCGCGCACCTGGCTGGCTTCGTCGAGGATGTCCATCACCTCTTCAAGACCGAGGGGCTCCGCGTCCACCATCGAGCCGATCAGAACGTGCGCCGAGGCGCTTCCGATCGCGCCGGCCAGGGTGGACTCGGCGAAATGGATCAGGCCGGCGTCGGCCTCCAGGTCCTCGATACGCTTGCGGCCGCGGCTGCGCGCGTAGCGTGAGAACGCCGCGCGGGCCCGACCCGCACCGACAAAGCGCGACACCAGCGGCAGCAGTTGCGCCACGTCCACCCCGCCGCGCCAGAACGCGGCCTGGGGACTGTGGTCGTCGTCCATGATGTGCACGAAGAGCGAGGCCTGCGCCGCCTCCCGCGCATCCGGGGGGAAGCGGAATGAGAGCACGACATAGGCCAGCACGTTGAGGAACAGGCTCCAGAACAGGGCATGACTGATCGGGTCGAGCCCACTGACGCCGAACAGCTGTTCCGGCTTGAGGAGTTCAATGCCGAACGGGCCAAGGGCGAGGAAGCTGGTGTCGAGCCAGCCGGACTTCGCGAAGGACGGCAACAGGAGGCAGTAGAACCACACCGTGAATCCGGCCGCGAGACCACCCAGAGCCCCCACCCGCGAGCCACTCCTCCAGAACAGGCCGCCGAACATCGCGGGCGCGAACTGGGCGACGGCCGTGAAGCTGATCAGGCCGATGCTGACGAGTGCGTAGGCCTCCCCCGCGAGGCGGTAATAGAGGTAGCCAAGCAGCAGGATGACCCCGATCGCGACGCGCCGGATCGTCAGCAGCATGCCGCTCAGTTCGTCGCCGGCGGCGTCCATCCAGCGTCGGCGCCGGAGCAGGATCGGCATCACCAGATCGTTGCAGACCATTGTAGACACTGCCACGGTCTCTACGATGACCATGCCGGTCGCCGCCGACAGTCCGCCGACAAAGACCAGCAGCGCCAGCAACTCCTGCCCCGCCGACAGGGGCAGGGTCAGGACGAAGGTATCCGGGTCCACCGACGAGGGGCCGAAGTGCAGCAAACCGGCCAGTGCGATGGGCAGCACGAAGAGGTTGATCAGCAGCAGATAGGCGGGGAACACCCAGGCGGCGCGCTGAAGGTGCCCCTCGTCCACGTTCTCGACAACCATCACCTGGAATTGCCGGGGCAGAAAGATCACCGACAGCATCGACAGCAGGGTCAGTGCGAACCAGCTGGTGTAGCCCATCGCGCCGTCGCCGCCGAGGGTCAGCAAGGACTGCAGGTCCGTCCGCTCGAGGACCTGATGGAAGATGTCGCCGATGCCGTCGAACATGGCGAAGGTGACGAAAAGACCGACCGCCATGAACGCGCATAACTTGACGATTGACTCGACGGCGATGGCGGCGACCATGCCCTCGTGGCGCTCCGTGGCGTCCAGGTGGCGGGTCCCGAACAGCACCGCAAACACCGCCAGCAAGGCGGTAGTGTAGAGGCCCGCGTCAGCCAGCCAGCCCAGACGCGCCGCATCGCTGCCCCGGTCGGCCAGCAGCACGAAGCTGGCCGAGACGGCCTTCAGCTGGAGGGCAATGTAGGGCACCGTGCCGACCAGCGCGATCAGGGTCACAGCCCCGCCGAGCAACTGGCTCTTGCCGTATCTGGACGCGATGAAGTCCGCGATCGAGG
>JAGRHX010000289.1 GCA_020444775.1 Gammaproteobacteria bacterium | reverse complement strand
GAGCATCCGGTCACCGAGATGATCACGGGGCTGGACATCGTTCGTCTGCAGATCGAGATCGCGGCCGGTCTCCCCCTGCCGTTCACTCAGGACGACGTGCGTTTCAATGGCCATGCGGTCGAGTGCCGGATCAACGCCGAGCATCCACGCACCTTCATGCCCTCTCCCGGCATGGTGAGCACCTTCCATCAGCCTGGTGGGCCGGGAGTCCGTGTCGACTCGCATCTGTACAGCGGCTACACCGTGCCGCCCGACTACGACTCGTTGGTCGCCAAGCTCATCACGCACGGCGCCAGTCGCCGAATCGCCCTGGCACGCATGTCGACCGCGCTCTCGGAGGTGGTGGTCGAGGGTATCCAGACCAATGTCGCGTTGCACGCCGACCTCTGTAGGGACGCGGCTTTCGTCGAGGGCGGCACCGACATCCATTATCTGGAACGCAAGCTCAAGTCGGCATCGACTTGAGCCTGGAGCGAGGATAGACAGGCATGTGGCGGCGGCTGGTGTTCAGTATCGACTCCGATCAGGAGTCCGAGCTCAGTGACTGCCTGGAGCAGCACGGCGCCATCTCCATAAGTCTCGAGCCCGACGCGGACACGCAGGTGCTGCTCGAGCCTGGGCCGGGTGAGCAGCCGTTGTGGGGGCGGTTGCGGGTCGGCGCGCTCTACGATCCCGCGACCAGCGTGGACCTCGTTCTGGACGCGGTGCGGACCCGGCTGGGCGCATCGGTGGCCATGTCCTGCGAGGTCACACGGCTCGACGATCGTGACTGGGAAGCGGCCTGGCGCGAGGATGTCGAGCCCTTGTGCTTCGGGTCGCGGCTGTGGGTGCTGCCGACCCGGATGCCGTTGCCGGCTGGCGCGGACGCCGCCGACCAGGCGATATTGCGGTTGGATCCCGGTCTTGCATTCGGTAGTGGTCGTCACCCCACCACTCAACTGTGCTTGGGCTTTCTGGCCGAGCGGCCGATCCGTGGCCTGCGAGTGATGGACTTCGGCTGCGGTTCCGGAATCCTCGCGATCGCGGCGGCGCTGCTAGGCGCGGTGAAGGTGCTGGCGACTGACCATGATCCACAAGCCCTGATCGCCTGCCGGCAGAATGCGGTGCTGAACGACTGTGAGTCGGACGTGCAGCTGTTCGCGAGCGATCCGAGCACCCTGCACGGCCATGCCCCGGTCGACCTGCTGGTCGCGAACATCCTGGCCAATCCCCTGATCGAGCTGGCGCCGGCCTTCGCGGGTCTGCTCGAGCCCGGCGGCGAGATCGCCCTGTCGGGTATTCTCGAAGACCAGGCGAGCATGGTCGCGAGTGCTTATGCGCCGTGGTTCGAAGTCCGCCTCGGCGGCGCGCGAGAAGGCTGGTGTCGACTGGACGGTGTGCGTAAGTCCGATGCGGTGGCCTGACCTGTCGATGGCTCCGGCACCTGAAGATGTGTCGGCGGTTGCTGGCGTTCTACGGGTGCTTAACATTTGCGCCAGTCGGGTCAATCGCGGGGAGTGACGAGTACTTCGATGTTTGCCACCTGTCCCCGCTGCGCAACGGTATTCAGGGTGAATGCGGCACAGCTGCGGCGTGGCCACGGCGAGGTGCGTTGCGGTCACTGTAGAG
>JAGRHX010000288.1 GCA_020444775.1 Gammaproteobacteria bacterium | reverse complement strand
GCCCAAAGGATCCAGCGAAGCGGATCTGGCTCACCGCCACGGCGGTAGCCGGCGGAGCGGGGCTGACCGCCACCGCAGTTCCATTCGTCGCCTCCATGTCGCCCAGCGAACGGGCACGCGCCATTGGTGCACCTGTCAGTGTCGACCTCCAGGGCATGCAGCCAGGCGAACTCAGGACCGTGGAGTGGCGCGGCCAGCCGGTCTTCGTGCTGCGGCGGTCGGCCGAGATGATGGAGCGTCTCGAGCAGCATGACGACCTGCTCGCCGACCCTCTGTCCAAGCGCTCGGACCAGCCAGAGTACGCAGCCAACGCCGACAGATCCGTCAATCCGGAATTCGGCGTGATGGTGGGCATCTGCACGCACCTCGGTTGCATCCCGACCTTTCGGCCGACGCCTGGCGCGCCGGACATCGGCGCATCCTGGCCTGGCGGCTTCTATTGCCCATGCCACGGTTCCAAGTTCGACCTGGCTGGGCGGGTGTTCAAGAACGTGCCGGCGCCGACCAACCTCGTCGTGCCGCCGCACCAGCTCGCCTCCACCGGCCGGCTGCTCATCGGCGTCGATCCACAGTCCTGAGGTCTGCGAGCCCCATGAAGAGGACCGTACAACCGTGAGACGCCATCAAAGGGGCAAACCGCACGACGACCCGGACTACAGGGTACTCGTCCGCCACCTGATGCCTGTCGCGCATGCGGGGGGCCAGCACGACCCATTGCATCAGGGCGGCCGGCGACGGGATGCGATCCGGTGGATCCAGGAAGCCATTCCCATGCCGACCCACAGCGCGGCTTGCGCCCGGAGGCGCAGCCCGCGGTGAAGGAGATGTGACATGAGCAAGAAGCACCCTATGGGCAACAGGACGACCAAGGACAAGCGTGGTGTGAAGCCAGACGACGTCATATCGGTCGCCGCATCGAACCGGACGGCCTCCGACGTGGAGGAGGTCCAGACCTCGATCTCGCGCAAGGACTACAGGGAAGAGCTGCGCAAGCTGCAACTGGAGCTGGCAAAGCTGCAGCGGCACTTCATCGGCTGCGGCGACCGGATCCTCGTCATCTTGGAGGGACGTGACGCTGCGGGCAAAGACGGCAGCATCAAGCGCATCGTGGAGCACCTGAGCCCCCGCGAGACCCGCGTGGTGGCACTGGGCAAGCCATCGGACCGCGACCGCAGTGCCTGGTACTTCCAGCGCTACGTTGCGCACCTCCCGGTGGCCGAGGAGTTCGTGCTGTTCAACCGCAGTTGGTACAACCGCGCGGGTGTCGAGCACGTGATGGGCTTCTGCACGCCCGCGCAGTACGACGAGTTCATGAACTCCGTGCCGAAGTTCGAGGAGATGCTCGTCAATTCGGGCATCAAGCTCCTGAAGTACTACCTCGACATCGGCAAGAAGGAGCAGATCAGGCGCCTGGCAGAGCGCAAGCGCGACCCTCTCAAGCAATGGAAGGTCAGCCCGATCGACGCCGTCGCGGTGAAGCACTGGAAGGCGTACTCGGACGCCCGGGACGCCATGCTGATGCGAACGCACACCTCCGCCGCTCCGTGGCACCTGCTGCGAACGGACAACAAGCGCCTGGCCAGACTGAATCTGATGCGCGACATGCTGTCGCGACTGCACTACGGCGGCAAGGAGCGCCAGCTTGTGCAGCCCGACACGGACATCGTGTTCGAGTTCACCCCCGAATGCGTCGGTGCCGGACGGCTGGCGTGCTGACCCGCTCGGCTACGCACCCAGGGACCGGCGTCAGGTCGACCTGCACCAAAACCAACTCGTGTCAGCGCAAGGAGAGTGGCAATGAATGAAGCTGTTTCACACACGGGCGTCTGGGGGCTTGCGGCCATCATGATCGTGATCGCGTCCTGGGTGTTCTACCGGTACCTCGCCCCCAGGACATGGCGAGAGTGGGCCGGTGCCGGACTCGTCCAGGCCTTCATCATCGCCCTCTACGCAGAGATGTACGGCTTCCCCCTCACCATCTATCTGATGGTGCGCTTCTTCGGCCTGGACCGCGCCCATCTCGATGCCAACCTCTGGTCCACGATGCTGGGCGTCGGCGAGCTGGGGATGATGATCTCGATGGTGCTCGGCTACGTGCTGCTGTTCGTCGGCATCGGCTTGTTCGCCCAGGGTTGGCGCGAGCTCTACCGCGCCCAGAAGGAGAGGCGCCTCGCCACCGGCGGTCTGTATGCCTTCGTTCGGCACCCGCAGTACACAGGTCTGTTCGTCGGTCTGTTCGGTGAGGGTGTCGTGCACTGGCCGACGATCTTCTCGGTGGCGCTGTTTCCGGTGATCGTGCTCGTCTACTGGTTGCTGGCGCGGCGCGAGGAACGACGGGTGCTACAGGAATTCGGCGACGAGTACCGCACCTACATGCAGCGCGTGCCGATGTTCATCCCGCGGCCCGGGCAATGGGGGCAGTTCGTCGAGCGCTCCAGTGCAGGCGCCAGCGAACGGGATGCGCCGCGGCCCTAGCGGGCAACGCCGCTGCGGCGGGCGGCGCGTCAGTGAATTGTCGAACGATGTGAAAGGTGGCAACCCCAAATGGACTGGCTGACCGAGAACTGGATCTGGGTCATTTTCGGCGTCGCCTTCATTGCGATGCACCTGTTCGGCCATGGCGGCCATGGCCGTCATGGCGGCGGTGGTTGCGGTCATGGCTCCGATGAAGGTCATCGTGACCCAACAAGGAGCACGGCCGATGGACCACCAGCGACGCCTGCGAACAGGGCCCGCGAACCGCACCGTCACCAGGAGTGATCCCATGCTGAATCTGAAGGTCGTCTCGTGGTCGCTCGCCACGACCGCACTGGTCTCGTACCTGGTTTGCGTGAGCTACGGGATCGCAACGCCCGAGAGCCTGCACATGCATGCCTTCCTCGAACAGGTGCTGCCCGGCTTCACGTGGCTCACAGGTTGGGGGTTCGTCGCCGGCCTCGTCGAGAGCTTCCTGTACGGCGCCTATGCCGGGATGGTGTACGTACCGATCTACAACTTCTTTCAGCGACGCTGGGGGGCCGGCTCGTGAGCGGCCGGCGCCTTGGAATCCGGCGGCAATGACTGCGCGTACCTGGTCCACCGCCGTCGCGGCCGGCCTGGTGGGCGGTCAGCGCAAGCGCCCTGCTTTCGCCGCGAAACCTTGCCGACTCCCTTCCTCACCGCACCCTCAGGAGATTTGACCATGCGTCGCTTCCTCGCCGCCGTTCTTGCCACGCTGACGCTCGCCTTGTCCGGGTGCGGCTACAACACCTTCCAGTCCACCGACGAGCAGATCAAGGCCAGCTGGTCGGAGGTGCTGAACCAGTACCAACGCCGGGCCGACCTGATCCCCAATGTCGTCGCCACGGTCAAGGGCGAGGCGAGCTTCGAACAGGAGACGCTCACCAAGGTGGTCGAGGCGCGAGCCAAGGCCACCTCGATCCAGGCGACGCCGGAGCTGATCAACAACCCGGATGCCTTCAACAAGTTCCAGCAGGCGCAGGGCGAGCTGTCGAGCGCGCTGTCGCGCCTGATGGTGGTGGTGGAGCAGTACCCCAACCTGAAGGCCAACCAGGGCTTCCAGGATCTGCGCGTGCAGCTCGAAGGCACCGAGAACCGCATCACGGTGGCGCGCGGCCGCTACGTCAAGGCGGTGCAGGAGTACAACGTCGCGGTCCGCACCTTTCCGAGCAACCTGACGGCAATGGTGTTCGGCTACGGTATCAAGCCGAACTTCAGCGTTGCCGACGAGGCGGCGCTCGCGCTACCTCCGAAGGTCGATCTGGGCGGCATTGGCGCCTCAGGTGCCAGGAAGTGACTGCATCGCCGATCCGG
The DNA here is from genome assembly GCA_020444775.1 of Gammaproteobacteria bacterium. Next base: position 2,158 of record JAGRHX010000288.1, on the reverse strand, counting down.
GTCGAGCGCGCCCTGGGCCGGCTCGCCGTCCTCTGGTTCCTGTGCTGGGCTGGCCTGGGCGCTGCGCAGGACCTCGTTGCCGTGCCGCCGCTGCAAGGCCGGGTGACCGATCTGACCGGCACGCTGACGGCACCGCAGCGCGCCGCGCTCGAAGAACCTCTGCGCGCATTCGAGGAGCGAAAGGGAACGCAGGTTGCGATCCTGATCGTGCCGACGACACGGCCGGAACCGATCGAGTCCTACGCGCTGCGGGTGGTCGAGCAGTGGAAGCTGGGCCGCCGCAAGGTCGACGACGGCGCCTTGCTGCTCGTCGCGAAGGGCGATCGAGCCGTCCGGATCGAGGTCGGGTACGGGATCGAAGGAGCACTGAACGACGCGACCGCGGCGCGGATCATCGCCGAGGCCATCACGCCCCGATTCCGGCAGGGCGACTTCTATGGGGGCGTGGCCGCAGGCCTGGACCAGGTCGTGCGCGTGCTCGATGGCGAGGCCTTGCCGCTGCCGACCCGACGCGGCTCTGCCGCCAACGACAACGGCCTGGGGCAAAGCTGGCCGCTGCTGTTCATCGTCGCGCTGGTGTTCGGCGGCGCATTGCGGCAGTCCCTGGGCCGGGTGCCGGGGGCCCTCGTCGTCGGTGGAGCTCTGGGAGTCGTCGCCTGGTTCGTGATCGGGACGTTGGCCATCGCGGCCGCGGCGGGCCTGATGGGCTTCCTCGTCACGCTGCTGGGCATCGGCATGGGAGGTCATGGCGGCATGCACGGCCGTGGCGGGCATCGCGGGGGTGGCTTCGGCGGCGGTGGATTCAGCGGCGGCGGGGGTGGCTTCGGTGGCGGCGGTGCCTCGGGCAGGTGGTGACCATGGATCTCGCACGCATCCTGCGCCACTTCGCGACGACCTCCGCGCATGTGCGACGGGCGTTCCCGGCGGCCGCCATGCGATCGATCGAACAGGCGATCGCCGCGAGCGAGGCCACCCACCCGGGCGAGATCCGGTTCGTCGTCGAGGGCGCGCTGGACGGAGTGCCACTGCTGCGCGGCCAGACGGCGCGCGAACGCGCGATCGAGCTCTTTGCACGACTGCATGTCTGGGACACCGAACACAACACTGGTGTGCTGATCTACGTGCTGCTGGCGGACAGGCGCGTCGAGATCGTCGCCGACCGGGGCATCCACGCGAAAGTCGACACCGGAGTCTGGTCCGCGATCTGCCGCGGCATGGAAGACCACTTCGCCACCGGAGACTTCGGCCGCGGAGCGACCCACGGCATCGATGCCATCACGCAGTTGGTGGCGCGCCACTTCGCTCCGACACCCGGCAACCGCAACGAGCTGCCAGATGCGCCGCTCCTGCTCTGAATTCACGCTTGAAGGACAGCCATGCAACTGCAGTTCCTCGGTGCCACCGGCACGGTCACGGGTTCGAAGTACCTGCTGCGCCATGAGGGCGCGACCCTGCTCGTCGACTGCGGCCTGTTCCAGGGCTACAAGCAGCTGCGACTGCGCAACTGGGACCCACCACCGGTGTCGCCGGCATCCATCGACGCGATCGTGCTGACCCATGCACACATCGATCACAGCGGCTTTCTGCCGCGGCTGGCGCGGCTCGGCTTCCGCGGCAAGGTCTACTGCTCCGAGGCCACCTTCGACCTGTGCAGCGTGCTGCTGCCCGACAGCGGCCACCTGCAGGAGGAGGAGGCGGACTTCGCCAACCGCCACGGATTCTCCAAGCACAAGCCGGCACTGCCGCTGTATACGCGCGAGGACGCCGAGCGTTGCCTGAGGCTGTTCGCGCCCCAGCCGTTCGCCAGGACCTGGTCGCCCGTGCCCGGGCTCAGCACACGGCTCGCGCCCTCCGGGCACATGCTCGGCTCGGCCTTCGTGACGGTCGACGACGGGCGCCGGTCGGTGCTGTTCTCGGGCGACATCGGCCGGCCCGAGAGCCTGGTGCTGCGACCACCGGTGCAGGTGCCCGGCGCCGACGTCGTGGTGGTCGAGTCGACCTACGGCGACCGGCGGCACGAGCCGGTCGACGTGCTGGAACAGCTCGGCGAGGTGGTCAACCGGACCACGGCGCGCGGCGGCACGGTGCTCATCCCGGCCTTCGCGGTCGGGCGGGCGCAGGCGCTGCTCTATAGCCTGCACCTGCTGATGCAGCGCGG
>JAGRHX010000026.1 GCA_020444775.1 Gammaproteobacteria bacterium | reverse complement strand
AGGTTGATGTCCTCCATGGGCACCACCTGGGCATAGCCGCCGCCAGCCGCGCCCCCCTTGACCCCGAAGCAGGGCCCCAGACTGGGCTCACGCAGACAGACCACGGTCTTCTTGCCGATCCGGTTCAACCCGTCACTCAACCCTACCGAGGTCGTGGTCTTGCCTTCGCCCGCCGGCGTCGGGGTAATCGCAGTCACCAGCACCAACCGGCCATTGGGCCGCTCGGCGAGAGAGTCGAGAAAGTCGAAGGACAGCTTCGCCTTGGTATGGCCGTACGGCAACAAGGCATCGCTCGGGATGCCAAGCTTGCCGCCGATCTCGCTGATGGGAAGCAGTGTCGCCTCCCGGGCAATCTCGATATCGGACTTGGGGTCTGCCACGTTGAAGCTCCTGTGGTGCATGAGCGCCGGTCGCGGTTCCGGACGCGCCCACAGCCGGGCTTCGGACCGGATCACGGTCGGCGGCGGCGCGTCCTTCTCAGGGACGCGGCGGTATCGGTGTCGTCGATCGGCAGGCGCGCGCGCAGCGCCGGGCTTGTGCCGGCATCAGCCGAGCGCCGCATCATAGCGCGCCGATCGACACCCATACCAGATTGCCCGGGCCCCCAAGACGAGCCCGGCCAGGCATGCCGGACCACGTACCTGCGGATCGGTGTTCGTGACGACGGCGCGATCTTCGTTCCCTGACGCAGCCGTGAAAACTCCTCCTGTTACTGATTGTGACGAACATTTTGCGTTCCCGCGTGGCAACGCTGCGAAAACGGTCAGATCCTTCGTCAAAACTCATGGATACTGAGGATCGTCGGTGTAGTTGCGCCAGTGCAATCGTGATGCGCAGGGTTTCGCCCAGGGATTGAGCCTCGCTGTCCGGCCCGATATCGCATGCTCCGGCACGCGGTGTTTGCGGCTTGAGAGCGCTCTGATCGGAACCAGGGGCGACATGTAGGTGGCGATCGATTGGCATCGGTTCAATACCGTTTCTTCCTGAATTTTGCCGAGGCGGTCATGTCGTGACATCTGTCACAGCGAAACCGCGACGGCTGGTTCACGATAGGGGTGCGTCGGCGTCGGACTTCACGCTGATCCAGCTTCGATTCGAGACCCGCCCGGGTCCTGGGCGCCGTACCCCTGAGGTACCGATCTGCGCGTCAGCGCACCAGGGCTCGGGACAACACGCTCATGAGCACGTGAGACAGTGCCATGCTCGACAGTTCGAAGACGGCCCGACGATACATAAGAACGTAGGGGGTGAGTTCCGGTGGCCGGGAAACACGGCTGATACCGGCAACAGTCTGTCCCGCGCACGACGGAGCGTGAGACGGGGCAGGAGACAGGAGAGGTGAAGCGCTGGAGCGCTATGCGCGGAACAAGCAGGTAGCCAGCACGGCATCGCCAGCACGGCATCGTTCGATCCGGTACGCATTTGCGAGTGACCGGATGTGGTTCGAGTCTTGCCGCGCCCGGCAGCCACCGATTGCTTCCGCCCGAGAACATGACAATCAGGTCGCCTTGATGCCACCGGCACACGAGTCGGTCGGCGCTGTCTGGATGTGGACCAATCTCCGACTCCGGGTCCCGGGTCGCTTGACATCCACGAGCCGCACGGCAAGCAAGTCGCGGATCCATCTGGCGGGTCCAGCTGGCCAGCCGCGAGTCCAGACCTGATTCATCCGTTCCGCTACGCCCGGCTGATGCTCCACTACTTGGCAGAACAATTGCGAACAGGACCAGGAGTCTATCCATGAGCCAGCATCCGTTCGAGGGGCAAGCGGCGCGGAAGGACTATGACGAACTCTCTCCACGTGCATCATGGGGGTCGACTGGGGGGTCGACTGGGACCTCGGTAGCACGTGACCTCAGACCGGTACCGCCACCGGAATCGACGCCAGCACCCGGGCAGGCACGCACGGAAGGCGACAAGCCGGATGCTGCCAGCAACGCGACAGCCGACCCGGCCCGGGTCCATGACGACCAGGGCGCGGAACACCGGGCAGAGACCGCGCCGAGTCCCAGCTACGACACACGTCTGGCCGACGTCTTCCAGCGTCTGGAACGCGTGGAACGCACCAATCGTTATCTGCGGGTGGGCTGTCTGCTCGCCATAGCGGGCGCGCTGGCAATCGGTATCCCGAAGTTCCTCACTGAAGAGACCATCATCAAGCAGACCTTGATGGAATCCAAGGAGCTGACCCTGGTCGACAATAGCGGCAACGCTCGATTATTCCTACGTATGTTCTCGAAGGTGCCCGTGTTGCAGTTGATGGACGCCAATGGCAAGCCGCGGATGTCGTTGGGCCTGCGCTTCGACGACACACCGTTCATCGACCTGTCGGACAAGCGCGGCCGCACCCGGGCGACCTTCGAAATGACCGAGGACGACTCGCCGGCCCTGCGGCTGTTCAACGCCCGCGGTGATGTCACCTTCTCCATCAACTGAGCCACAACCGAAGTCGATCGGTCCTGAGTCCAAGCGATCGTGAATCGAGGGGCGAGCCACCGGGCTCGCCGACGCGGGGGCATGACATCGCCAGCGCGCAGCGCCCCCTCCGCGGGTGGTCTCACTGACCCCAAGGCGCACTCGATTCCAACCGCGCCGGCAACAGCGCTACCATGTGGAATCAGATTCCGCTGCGGTTCGCGCCGCGTCCCGCCCCAGCGCACGCCCGCTCCCGGCCCTCGCTCAACCCGCGTCTGGACCCTGGAACCATGATCGTACGAACCTTGCTGATTGTGTGTCTGGTCGCCGTGCTCGGCGGCTGCAGCAGTGACGACGAGCGCATCGCCGAGCACCTGCAGCGGGCGAAACAGTTCGTCGACGCCGGAGAACGACAATCGGCGATCATCGAGCTGAAGAACGCGCTACAAATCGACGGGGAGACGGCCGAGGCGCGGCAGATGCTTGGCCGCCTGTACCTGCAGGCCGGGAACGGGCCGGCCGCGGCCAAGGAGTTGGCCATTGCCCGACGGCTGGGCCGCAACGACGACGCGACGCTGCTGGATCTGGCCAAGGCGCATGCGGTCGCCGGCGATCTCGGGTCATTACGTGGCCTGCTCGACGAATTGCCGGCCGAGAATCAGGGTCTGGAGTGGTATCTGCTTCGCGCCGAGGCAGCCCTCGGTCGCGCCCCGGGAGATCCCCCGCCAGATGCCGAATCCATGCACTCGGCGCGGCAATGGTTCGAGCGTGCCCGGCAGGCCGACCCCAATGACCCACGAGCGGCACGTGGACTTGCGCGGCTGGCGGTGTTGCGCGGTGACCCCGATGCGGCGTTCGACATTCTCGCATCGGCCACCGCCGGCATCGGCAAGACGGATCTCCAGAGCTGGCTGCTCAAGGGCGAGTTGGAGCTGTCCCGCGGCGATTACGAGGCAGCCAGGACGTCGTTCACGACGGCCCTGGGACTGGACGGTGAGAGCGAGCATCCGCTCGCCCGGCTGGGCCTGGCACGCGCGCTGCTGGCCACCGGCGACGCGCAAGGTGCGGCGCCGTACATCGATGCCCTGCTCGCTTCACAGCCCAGATCAGCCGCGGTGCAGTTCCTGAACGCCAGCCGCCTGCGTCTGCGGAACCAGAACGACGAAGCGCTTGCCGCGGTACGTGAGGCGCTGGCCCGGGATCCGAACCACGGCCCCAGCCTGTTGCTGGGCGGTCAGCTGCACTTCCGCGCTGGCGAGTTCTCGCAGGCGGAAGACCTGGTGCGCCGACATCTGATGCAGCATCCAGACAGCACCACGGCTCGTCAGCTGCTGGCCTCGGTGTTGCTGGAGCAACGACGCCCCGAGGAAGCCATCGAGCTGTTGAAGACCCAGGCCGAATCCACTCCGGAGGATCCGCGGTTGATGGCGTTGTTGGGTAGCGCCCACATGCAACTCAACCAACCTGAGCTGGCGCAACGCTACCTCGACCGTGCGGCTGCCGCGGCTGGCGAGCAGCAAACGCAGATGACAGCGTCGATCCAGACGCAACAGGCCGTGAATCGACTCGCGAGTGGTGATACCGAGGGCGCGATCGAGACGCTTCGGGCCGCGGTGGATCAGCACCCCGACTTCGCGCGTGCCGAGGTGCTTCTGTTGCTGGCACAGCTGCGCCAGGGCGATACCGAACAAGCACGGTTACAGGCAGACTCGCTGCTCCAGAAGTACCCGAAACAAGCCACCGCCCACAATCTGAAGGGCGTGGTCGAGGAAACGGCAGGTGACCGAGAAGCAGCACGCCACTACTATCAGGGGGCCGTCGAGCTGGCCGCCGACTACGCGCCTGCCCGCCTCAACCTGGCACGTCTGGCCATACTCGAAAACGATGTACCGACGGCGGAGCGCTGGCTGAACGAGATCCTCGAGGCCGATCCCAACAACGCCCAGGCCCTGCTGGCGCTGGCCAACCTGGATGCTCGACGCGGCGATGAGCAGTCCAGCCTGCGCAAGCTCGAGCAGGCACGCCAACACAATCGGAACGCGCTACGCCCGCGCCTGGTGCTGGGAAATTTCCATCTGCTCAAGGGCGATCCGGTCAAGGCCCTGCAGGTCATTCGTGAGGCCGTCGCAATCGCACCACGTGACGCCGTGGTCAAGAGCCTGCTCGCAAGAGCCCTACTCGCCGGCGGTGAGCCCGAGCGGGCCCTGGAGGCCGTGCAGAGCGCCATAGAGCTGCGCCCCAAGGATGCGACACTGCTCCTGCAACGTGGTCAGATCCAGGCCAGCCAACAGCAGCTCGACGCGGCACGCGCCAGTCTGGAGCAGGCACTTTCCATTGCACCGGATCTGCAAGCGGCGCGCATCGGACTCGCCCGCCTGGCGATAGCCGCGCGCGACTACGACCGCGCGAGTGACCTCACACGCGAAGTTGCGCAGGCGCTACCGGACGCGGCCATCGGGTCGCTGTTGATGGGTGAGATCCAGATCGCCCAGGGTAGGCCGGAGACGGCGCTCGAGCACTACACGACCGCTTACGAACGCGCGGCAAGCAGCGATACGCTGGTCCGCCTCGCCAATCTGGAGGTAAGCCTGGGCCAGACCCGGCAGGCAGCCGAACGCTTGAGCGTCTGGCTGCAGCAGCATCCGCAAGATGCTGCTGCGCGCCGGGTGTTGGCCTCCATCCGGCTCCGTGACGGCGATCTGGCAGCCGCAGCAAGCCTCTACGAGCAGATCCTCGAGGTCAATCCGACCGACAGCATCGCGCTCAACAACCTGGCGTGGGCGTACGACCAGCTCGGCGACGAACGGGCCCTGGGTCTCGCCGAGCGGGCCTATGCGCAAACGCCGGACAGGGCCGAGGTTGCCGACACGCTGGGCTGGATGCTGGTTCGCGCCGACCAGCTGGAGCGAGGTCTGGCACTACTGGACAAGGCGGCGGCCAAGGCGCCGCATAACAGTGACATCCGCTATCACCTCGCCGCGGCACGCGCCAAGACCGGTGACCTCGCGGGCGCTCGCGAGGAACTCGAGCTGATCCTGTCCAGAGCAGAGGATTTCAGCGAGAAACCGCGCGCCGAAGCCCTCCTGCACAGCCTGAAGTAGGCAATCCGGCAGGACCCCGGCCGACAGCGTGGTAGTCCGTGCTCAGTAGCCGCGATGCCAGTCGACCACGGTCCCTGCCTCCAGCGCAGTAACGCCAGCCGTGTTCAAACGCTCGATCTGCTCGAGTATGTAGCGGGTGCTGGTATCAGGATTGGTGATGCTCGCAACGTGTGGGGTGATCTGAATCTTCGGGTGGTCCCAGAACACATGTCCAGGCGGCAATGGTTCACGTGCGAACACGTCCAGCGCCGCACCCTCGAGGTGCCCTGAATCCAGGCAGCTGATCAGATCAGCCTCCACCAGCTGCGCACCGCGTCCGGCGTTGACAAGGCAAGCACCTTCGGGAAGACCTTCGAGCCTGGCGCGGTTCAACAGACCACGGGTCTGCTCGGTGAGCGGCAACAAGCACACCAGGATCTGCGCATCGCGCAGCAGCTGGTCCAGCCCCGCATCGCCGTGCAGGCACCGAACCCCCTCGATCTGGCGTGGCGTGCGGCTCCACCCACTTACGTCGAAGCCGAGCGCGACCAGCGCCCGAGCCGCGTCCTGCCCGAGCACCCCCAGACCCAGTATGCCTACCCGTCGGTCCCCGGGGCGCGTCTGCGGCAGCTCTCGCCACACCTGCTCGCGCTGCTGCGCTCGGTAACGATGCATGTGTCGATGGAAGCCGAGCACGTGATAGACCACGTACTCGGTGATGCCCTCGGTCAGCGCCTGGTCCTTGATCCGGACCACCGGGATGCACGCCAGCTCCGCCGCGACCTCTTGTAGATGGTCCACACCGGCCCCCAACGAGAACACCGCCTTCAGGTTGGGCATGGCGCGGATCGCGTCGGCCGCCGCGTTCCAGGCAAGCAGATAGTCCACCTCGGCCGGCTCGCCGACATCGGGCCACACCCGTAGCTCCAGCCGCGGTGCGAGCCTGGCAAACGAATCGAGCCACGGCCCCGGTGGCTCGGTCGGGCTGGCGAAAGCGAGTACCGACATCACGACTCCCCATTTGTTGGTGTGCTGCAAACGCCGTGCAGTGAGTTCCCGGCACGGCCGGTAATCATCGGCCAGAGCATACCGCGACGTCGAGGCTCGGCCCCACGGATCTGCACCGCAAGTGCGCAGACCGATCCCGAATGCGAGCAAAGACGCACCAGTTTGGCCCGGCATGCGCCAGATTGGCGCAGAAACAGGGTCCTGGTCGGCCTTGGACAGCCTGCAACGCACGCTAACGGCGCGATACAGCGCCTGACCGGTGCTGGCATCCTTGTTGCTTATCCACCCTCAGCGCGTCATCGAACGTGCGCTCCGGGTCGCGGGCCACTACAACATTTGTTTCGCCTCGCTTCTTGCAGTGCTCGAGCGTGCCCCGCCCGGTCATTCGAAATCCGGCATCGAACAACGTACTCGCAAAGAACGTACTGGAGAACGCATGCATACCCTGAAGAGACTTCCGACATTCGTCCGGGCGCTGCCCAAAGCGGCCGCCGTCGCGACCCTGCTGGGGACACTGAGCGTTTCCACGCTCGTCCACGCCGCAGATACCATCAAGGTCGGCGTTCTTCACTCGCTGAGCGGCACCATGGCGATCAGCGAGACCACGTTGAAAGACACCGTCCTGATGCTGATCGAAGAGCAGAACAAGAAAGGCGGACTGCTCGGCAAACAGCTCGAAGCCGTAGTCGTGGACCCGGCCTCGAACTGGCCGCTGTTCGCCGAGAAGGCACGTGAACTGCTGGAAGTGCAGAAGGTGTCCGCCGTGTTCGGCTGCTGGACCTCGGTTTCGCGCAAATCGGTGCTGCCGGTGATCGA